>CALIGP010000111.1 GCA_938021455.1 uncultured Lewinella sp.
TGCCATATCAGTATCAAGAAGTACTTCCGCGATAGCACCTTCAAAGGTGTAGAGAACGATAGCATCGTCAAAACCTGCGTCCTGACCATTGTAATCATAGTCGAGCGTTACAGTGCCCGTTTCAGGAATCTGTACAACAGCACGTGCAACAAGCAATACACCAGAGTCATCCGCTAGCGTTTGCAGCGTGATTGTCTCCGAGTCAGAGAACTCAACCGAACCAATAGTTGGCGGAGCGATGGGGAAACCATCCGTGAAGAAAGCTTCAAGCGTCCAGTTCTCCGGAGCGAAATCACCCGTGAAACCAATCGTAGGCTCATCACCCAGGCTGGCTGGAGAGATCGAGTACTGGAAGCGTCCACAACCATCAACGATTGGGCCGTTGCTTGGGTCGTTGTCATTAACGGTGATGTCAAACTGGAAAGCATCCAGCAGAGCCGTGTTGCCTCTAAAGAGCATTTGGGGGATAATCAAGCCCTGGCAGTTATCGTTCAGGGTCAGGTTGATTTCAGAGACACAGGCCAGGTTGGGCTGTTCAAAACCGACGGTGACGGTGAAGGTCTCTACTGTTACTGCGCCATTGGCACTGGTAACGGTAACCGTAACGGTCACTACTCCGATATCATCACCGGTGAAGGTGAGCGAGCGGTCGAACTCTACATCAGCAACACCACAAGCTGTTCCTACAGTAATAATGTCCTCCTCAGAAAGGGTAACCTCTGGGTTGTCATCAGTAAGTTCTATTACTTGGTCTGTAACGACGACAACAGGAACATTGTCTTCTTCTACCGTTACGGTAGCATCACAAGTGCCCACTACTCCATTGGGGTTTGTTACCGTAAGTGTTACCGTATTCTCACCAATATCATCACAGGTAAAGTCCGTCTGACTTTCCATATAGGTAAGCTCCGAACCACAGTTATCGCTCGAACCATTATCAATGGGAGAGGTCGCTGAAACGGTCGCTTCGCCTAAGACGTTGCCACCATTTTCGCTGGATACAGCAATAGCGTACTCACCAAACTGATCATTACCGAACGTAGTAATGACAAGCGTGTAATCACCAGGAACGAGATCAAGTTGAATTACCAAGTCAGGTTCATTACCGTTTGGTCCTTCATCATCAGCCGTACCAAGCAAGTTGCCACATGGATCTGCGGCATCAAAGCCTGATTCGTAAAGGGCCATGAAGCCGTCGTAGTTACCATTCTCAGCCATGCTGAAAGTGTACATATCCGCTGCATCAACAGTAAAACTAAAGGTTTCAAACGTTACGTTTGTACCTGCACCAGAAGGTGCACAAGTTCCACCATTAAGGAAAGGGCGGTTGAAGGTTGCATCAGCAGGTTCAAGCGCTCCAGTGATCTCCGTTACGGGGTCACCACCAGTACCACCAGCCAGAGAAGCCATACCATTTTCATCGAGGGAAACGGTAACGTCTTGACAGACCGCCGTGACGGCTACTCCGGGCTCACAAGATTCCCAGAGGAAAGTTTCCATTAATGGTTCTTCGCCAACGACGATTAGTCGGTTGGTAAAACCAAAATTTGTTACCGTGCAATCACCGCCCGGTGCAAAGTCCTCTCCCTGCTCTTGCGCAAAGAAAAATTTGTATTCCTGGTCTCCTAGTCCCATCATAACGGTGGCACAGTAGACACCGTCACCATCATCGTCAGACAAGAAATTAGCTCCTGGATTCCAGCCATTGAATTCACCAAATACACTGGCAGCATCAACAACGGGGAAACAAGAAAGGTCAACACATAGCGTAACGGGAGTCATGACTTCAGGGGTACACTCCTCATCACAGGTTTCAAAACCGTTCTGGATGGTAATCGGCTCAGTTCCTACCGTAATGAAACGGTTCGTAAAGCCAAAATTAGTAACCGTACAAGGGTCACCAGGCGTCATGTCCTCGCCCTGTTCGACAGCCGTAAAGTAGAGGTATTCGTAATCACCAGGATTTAAAGACAAAGTAGCACAGAATACGCCATCGCCATCCGGGTCAGTTACCATGTTGGCCCCAGGGTTGAAGTTATTGAACGTACCAAATACACTGGCAGCATCCGTATTTGCCTCGCAAGAAAGGTCAACACAGAAAGTAACGTCTGTAGGAACAACGGGCGGGACACAAGTACCATCGCCGCTGTTGAAACCAAATGAAACCATCTGATCTTGTCCATCAGCAACAGTAATGATTCGGTTGGTAAACTGACCATCACAGCAAGTGACCGTTCCGGCTGTACCTTCTGCTAAGCTTTCTTCGGTACCGTTAACCAGGAACTTGAATTCTGTATCACCTGTATTCAGGAAAAGAGTTCCACACCAGTTTCCACCTCCAGCATCTGCTAGGGGATTGTTGCCGGGCTGAAAGTCTCCTCCAGGAAATCCGTTATTGCCGAAGATGTTTACGCTGGTAACATCAGCAATACAGGATACATCTACACAGAACTCTACATTGGCTCCGGCTGGAGGTGAGCAGACTGTTCCATCTGTACATTCTCCAAAACAAGTATTAATTACGATGTCTTCAGTAACCGGAGCCAGGAAGCGATCATTGAAGTTCGCCGGGTCTGCACAATCCTGCCCAGAGATGTTTTCTTTACATTCGAAATTAGCACAAGCACCATTCGCAAAGGTGTAAAATGATGAGAAGCCTGCTGGGCGAGTGATCGTGATGGAGTATACACCATCCCCGTCTGGGTCCGTTAACGGGTTATCCCCGGGAACACCAAAATTTCCACCCCCTGCAAGGAAAATGCCAGCTGGATCAACTGCAATTTCGCTCGTTCCAACATTGAAAGTGATGGACACATCAGCGGGAGCCGTACAATCGGCAGTAGCATCACAGGATTCCCAGACAGAGCTAACCGTGGGAACTACCGTAGGACCTGTAGGAACGGTGAAAGTCCGCCGGCCAGCATCATTCGCACAAGTCAGGCCACCTAAGTTTTCGGGGCCACCGGCACCATCAGCACCCGCAAAGAAAAAGCGGTACTCGAGTTCTTCTCCGGCGGCAAAGTCGAAAGTGCCACACCAAACATCGTTACCGGTGTTTGTCAGGCCGCGGAAATCTCCGTCGCCAAAGAGAATTTGTTGAGCCGCAAAGCCGGTAGTACCTGACACACAGGTATAATCGACACAAAACTCAACGGAAACTTGCCCTCGCGCAGCGAATGCTGATAGCGAGAGCATCATAAATAGTAAAAACTTCTTCATGGATCGTCTTTTAAAAAAATTATAATTTATAAATCTAAAGCTGTCTTCTCATTATTTCATCACCATAACTTCACCGGCTATTTGTTCTACGTGGCCGTCGGTAAATTGCACCATAGCGGAATAGATATAAATACCGGTTTCAACGGGCTGACCTAATCGGTCACCTCCCCACCTAGCGGTGGAAGAATTAATGGGTTGATCGATTACACTAAAGAGTTCTGCTCCCCATCGGTCGTAAATGTTGAGGCTACGAATCACCCTTAAATCAGGCCCTCCTTGAATTTCGAAATAATCATTAATGCCGTCTCCGTTCGGTGAAAATACGTTAGGAATATAGATTTTCCTTGTTTCGTCAACAACTATTGTCAGCTCGTCGGATGCTATGCAGCCATTTTCATCCATGACGGTGACCGAATAAGTCGTCGTTTCAGTAGGCTTAGCGATTGGTTCCAGGCAGTTGAGGCAACTCAAACCGGGCATGTTCTGCCAAGATACACTGTCAATCAGCGCGTTGGAAACCAGACGAAGTTGCAGGCTGTCCCCAATGGAGATAGAGAGATCAGGGCCCAGGCTAACGGAGAAGTCACAAGAAAGATCCGGTAAGGTCGTACAGCTCTGCACCGTTGAAGGCAAGCTGTTAGCGCAAGCGGAGGTAGACAGTGCCACTACGCTTAAGGAGGTAGACTCTTCCGGTGCAAGTCCGACAACCGTATAGTTGAGCTCGTTAGCGGCGAGCACCGTGCCGTCATTAAGCTCATAGCCGATGGCCCCTGGGATGGATTCCCAGCCGAAGATCACGCTGTTTTCCGCGACTTCTACACAGCGGACCATTGGAGCAGGCAACTGGGAAACCACCGTAACATTTAGCTGAGTAGTTTCGCTTTCACAGCCATTATTCGATACGGAAAGGCTAATGACATAATCTCCTGCTACGGGGTAGCTGAACTCGTAAGATTCATAGCCAATAGCAACACCTCTGTTTACGGGAGTGGTATTCCAGTTAAAAACACCGTTGCTGGCCTGCGGTAAATCCCCACTGTAAGCAAGAGAGAACGACTCTCCCTCGCACAAGGTGAGGTTATTAGTCAGGCCATTCAGCGTAAAGTCGCTAGTCGGCGCTGCGTTAACGGTTAATTCGAAAGTGGCCATACCGCCACAAGTTCCTTCATCATAAAGCGCGGTAATGAGGTGTTCACCAGTGCCCGCAGCATCTGCGCTAAAAGTATAAACCCCATTATTCTCGGTAACGCCCGGTCCATTGAAAGTAAACGTTCCCGTTCCGTCTCCTCCATTTTGGGTGGCGTTCAGTACAATATTGTTGCCTGCAGCTCCGAGGCAAAAAGCTTGGTTCGATGGCGGTGTTACGGTAAAAATCGGGCAAGTTTCCGCTTCGCAGCGTCCCGCTCCGACCGGGCTGTTTCCACAGGCTCCGCTGCCCAATGCAACGACTTCGACATCAACAAATTCTCCTTCGCTCAATCCGTCAACAAAAAGGTCAGTACTGTCCTGAAAGAACGCGACTCCTCCATTGACCATAACCTGGAAGCTGTCCACACCGGCTTCGGTGGTCCAGTTAAATTCCACGCTGGAAGAAGAGCTATTCCCACAGCCAATAACAGGGACGGCAAGCGGAGCTACCACCTCGATCATTTGGGTGAAAGTATCCTCACAGCCTTCGCTGTCTCTGACCAGCAGGATGACTTCTTTCATCCCTGGCGTAGACCAGGAAATATCTTGTGTCGTCGCACTCGTTGCCAACAAGGTGGCAGCAGGATCGGGGGCCGACCAAACATAGCTTATTCCAACCACCTCTGCACCTGCGTCCGCGCCCACTACCTCCTCCAAGCAGATTGGACCGGTGGGAAGCGTGAAGGAAGGGTCTGGCAAATCAATAATTTCAATATCCACAGAAGCCGGGAAAGAACAACCTCCTTCTTCAAAGACGGCTGTAACCGTGTAAATACCTGGCGCAAGAGCCGAAGGATTGAAATTTCCACCAACACTGAACGTGCTATCGCTAAAGGTCAGGGTACCAGATCCATCTCCCCCCATTACCGAGGTCGTTAGCTGGAAATCGACATTATCCTCGACACAGAAGGGGCCAACGGGATCAATCTCAAAAGAAATAGCCGGACAAGACTGGGCGATACAGGTAATGGTGTCAGAAGTGACGGGAGCA
>CALIGP010000112.1 GCA_938021455.1 uncultured Lewinella sp.
AAATCCACCTCTATCAAAACACCTATTTACTGCCCAAAAATCGAACCTACAAAAGGTATAAACCAATAGAAAAACCCTACACTATGTTACGATCTACTGCCCTCTTCGTTGCTCTCTTCCTGTTGTCAGCTTGCTCGCCAACGTTCAATGGCACTACGAACCCAGCGTCACTGACGACGACAAATTCGTCAATATTCGACGTGGGTAAAACGCTACTCAATCGAATTCAATTACTACAGAACATCAATGTTTTGGGCAGTAATGAACGGGCCAAGGTTCAGGTTCTCCTCCCTGACGGAAGCTTTAGTACCGTTCGCCCTGTATTCACCCTTAACGGGGTTAAATATTCAAATGATTTCACCCGTGTTTATCAGGCAGTTGTCAAGGCAGGAAAAACCATTACAAGCGTTACAAAGGGCAATGGGGGGCTACCCGCACAGAATGGCAACACCCCCGTCACCATTGCAATAAGAACTATGCAGTAGGGACTCCCCACACGGCAATCGCCGAGCGACGTGCCTCTTTCCTTCCGGCAGCCTACAAGAAAACTAGACCACTAGTCAGCCCTGTTCCTTCCAGTTGCGCAGCAACGTGCCCCTCCCCTGCGGCAGCCCTACAAGACTACCCGACTGCAAGACTACTTCACTACTTTCCCGTGTTTCACTACCATATCCACCCCCTGCAACAGGGCGATGTGGCGTAGCACGTCTCCCTTCACGGCAATAATATCGGCGTATTTACCTTCGGTGACGGTGCCGTAGTCCTTATCGACGCCCATCATTTTGGCGGGCCAGTAGGTGGCGGCTTTGATGGTATACATGCTCTCCAGATCGAATTCGTTGACCCAGACGTCGAGCTCATTCCAGGTACTCTGACAGTGAAACTTCATCGGGATACCGGAGTCGGTGCCGACCATCAGCACCACGCCGGCGTCTTTGAGCTGCTTGACTTTGCGCTCCAGTGTCGGTCGACGGATGGGCGTAAGTTGGAAGTAAGGCAGTTGGCCGGGGCGGTGGATGCTGGCGCGGATGTCATCAATGATTTCCGGCGTGAGGCCTTCGTGCCAGCAGTCGTTGTCGAGGGCTTCGGGGTTGTCTCGGGTGTATTCGTAGTTATAGAGACCTTCGACGGTCGGCGTCCAATACAAGGGCCCGAGGTTCATCTGAGCAGTGCGCTCGCGGATCATCTCCAGCACATCTTCCGGGTAGCCGGGGGCGGAGCTGAGGCCGGTGTGCTCAAAGCAATCGACGCCCGCCTTCAGTCCGCGGCGGATCTCCTCCGGACGGTGGCTATGGGCCACCACGGTGAGGTTGCGCTTGTGGGCCTGATCGACGAGGGCCATGAAGGCGTCCATCGGAATCTGATCCTGATCAACGACCTTGATGCAGTCCACGCCAGCGTCGGCCAGTTCATTGACTTTGCTGCGGGCTTCGGAGACCGTGTTGACGCTCCAGCGAAAGGCCTCCGTGCCGGGATAAGGCTTGTGCTGGAGGAAGGGACCAGACATATACATCGTCGGGCCGGGAATTTCCCCGGCGTTGATGCGGTCGCGGACGGAGAGCGATTCTTTGAGCGGCCCGCCGAGGTCGCGGGCGCTGGTGACGCCGGCCATCAGCAGTTGTTTGGCGCTGGCGGGCATGATGATTTCTTCGAGGTAGGGCGGCATCACGGTGTCCCAGTAAGCATAGTCGCTGTGGCCGTTGATCATCAGATGGACGTGCATATCCCACAGGCCGGGCAGCACGCTCATGCCTTCGGTGGAGATGATTTCGGCGTCGGCGGGAATGTCTACCGTGGCCCGGGTGCCAACGGCTTTGATGCGCTCTCCTTCGATGAGTACGACGGAGTTGCGGAGGGGCGTACCACCGAAGCCCTCGATTAGGGTACCGCCAACGAGGGCTTTAGTCGTTGACTGCGCAATCATTTGGGCGCTGACGCAGGTGCAGAGTAAGGCTAAAAAAGCAAGGTGAAAGAGTGTTCTCATCGTGTATGTGTAATTTGTGGCTTTAAGATAGTTCGCAGCGCCTAAAGCATGATTAAATACCCACCAACTACCATCACGGTAGACAGGACATCCCTCCGGATCGGCTGTCAGCTCAGTCAAATGGGCGGTCATACGGATTATCACGTTGGAGATCGCCTGACGGGAGAATTGATCTTGCATCCTTACATGGCTTTATCGCTCCTTAAAGTTGAAGCCCGCTTGAAGAGCAAGTACAAACCTGGCCCATTGCGGTGAGCTGGGAGGCTTTTCGGTTGCCGGAAGATCGCGCAGCGGAAACCGTGTTGGAAGATGCACTGGAGTTACTTCCGCTAAAAGAAGCCATTCATCTGAAAAATGAGGAATTAGGTTGAGATCGCTTTATTTTCTTGATAAACCTACACTAGAAACGCCCTCCTTAATCAATGCTCATTCTCTCCCATCAGGACATTGCCATTGGCAAAAAGAGGATTCAAATCAGTTGCATTCTAAATGGGATGAGCGGCAATAAAACTTATGAGGTTGGAGATCGTCTGCAAGGGGAATTAAAAATTACTCCGTATGGCCATTTAAATATTGAGCGTATTGAGGCTAAACTTGAATTCATCGTTCAGAGCCAATCTGAATCTGTTGAAATTGCTGCGGGAAAGGCTATTATTTCCAGCAAAATAAAATTGTCCTCTTTAAAACCGTCGGTATTTTCTTTTAATTTTTCGGATCAATTAAGTCGAATTAATCAATGCTCCATATGCCCCAAGACTTTCTGGCGGCTAACTTTCATCATATCTACCCCTGTCCCAATTAAGTCCAGTAGTAACATTATTAAGCCATCAGCAAATACCTTCATTGGCACTTTCAAAATTCCTGTTACATTGGGTAAGGGCAACTACTTTGCTAAGCCTAGAAAACTTCCCGTTGAGCGATTCACTTCTAAAGAGACAACTGTTGTACTACTGATGAGTTTCATGCCTCTTGCTTCTTTATTTTTCGTCATTGGAGGGAGGGCGAACTTCTTTTCCTTCTTGTTAGTAGCGATCAGTTTGCCCTTAGTCGTTCTACAATTACTAAAGCTATCCAGGTTTAGGAATAATCCTATGCAGTTAGTGCAGAACAATCAACAAAAAATAAAATTTCGAACATTGTACCGTGGAGAGAAAAGTTTACGCAAAGTAACCATTGGCTACCGAGTAGTTGCTGAAGATTTTAGTGTTCAACCTAAAAACAGAAAGCACACTTATCATACTTTTTATCAGAAAGAGCTACTCCTGGATGACGATGCCAAACGCTTTGAACACTTCATCGACCTTACATTACCATGGCCAGACAAGAGACTGCCCACTAGTTATCGATCGGGTCGGCATGGCTACACTTGGGAATTTTTCATCAAAACGCCCGGGATCTTCCGGGAAAGAGAACAAGCCTGGCCCGTACAAGTGGGTTGGAAGCCGTTTCAGTTGCCCAAAGAATCAGCTTCCGAAGAAGTCGTTGATGAGGAAATGAAAGAAACGCTGAACCTGCATCCGTTAAAGGAGGAGTTTCGTCTGAAAAACGGGAAAGAAGACTAAAGAAAATGCTTCGTTAAGCCGGCGGACCGGCCCTCGTTCCTTGGGAACCGGGCCGACGACTTAACGGAGCCAGGCCGTCCGCCGGCTCAGTAGGACATCCTTAGAGCGTGTCTAAATTTAACACTTTGGGCTACCTGCGCCAAATATCATTCCGAATTGCGTTACTTCATCAGTCACTTGGCTACGGCCAAGTTCCCTCTTCGCGCCTTATTCAGAACGATATTTGTCAGCAGTCGCCTCAAAAGCTAATTTTAGACACGCTCTTAAAAATCACGATCCCCATTAGACACCTAATTTGTGGGCTCAGGAGACATTATCCAATACAACCATGCTCAACTTTCAATCCCGAGACCTCTTTGCCAACCAGACCCGGGTTTCTGTTGGTTGCCAGATGACGGGGATGGGAGCGGGGAAGAAGTATATTATGGGCGACACGCTGCAGGGAGAGATTACCCTGAAGGTTTCCAAGCTATTTCTGATAGATCGTATAACCGGTACACTAGAATACGTAATGAAGGGTCAGAGAGAGACCAGTATTCGTCCGGCCACGGTGATTACAATTACCGAAAACCTGTCGGCAGAACACGGTCAGACTTATAAACTCCCCTTTGAGCTATCCGAAGAATTTGACCGGGTTAACTATGCCACCTCCCAGCTACATGCTTACTGGCGTTTTACCGTTGAGATACATCAGAAGAAGCCCGACGCAGGCTACATAAATAAATCCGTCAAAAGCCTCTTCGGAGATTTCCGACCAGTAGATATAACCTATTCTGTGCCCGTCATCCGAGACAAAGGTCAGTACCGGGTCGAGGCCAGAGAATTGCCCATAAAAGGAATCAAGAGCGAGTATAAATTCGGTGCCACTTTTGCGGGATTCTTCATCTTGTGGATGAGTTTTTCTACCTCTCTTTCACTGAGCGAGGTATTGAAAGTAGCCTACTACTTTAGCCTGGCTGCGATAGTTATTTTTTCGGGTTTATCGTTAGCTATTTTGAAGGGCTTTGAGCGGACCTCCTTTAAGGTTGTTCCTCGCCGGGACGGAGGGCTCAGGCTCCGCTTTCTTGACCTTGGCCAACAGAAATACAAAGACCTCACGGTTGGCCTCCGGATTGTCTCCCGTCAGCTTTCCGCTGAAGATGGCCGCTCAAGCTATCGGCGGTCACTTCTTTATGATCAAGACTACGCGGTGTCAGATATTTCCCGGCCGGATGATTTGTTTAGAGAAGCATTAATTCCCTGGCCGGAAGGGAGGTTTCCGGGTAGCGATGAAATTAACGAGCAGGGCTTCATCTGGGAAGTCTACCTCCGCACTGACGTCTTCCCCTTCGGCGTACAAGAACAAGCCTGGCCGGTAGAAGTAGGCTGGGAGTCGTTTAATCTTCCCGTTGAGCAGGATGAAATTCCAATAGAAGCCCTAATTCTCGAAGAAGTAAAGGAGAAGAAACGGTTAGGCCGTTAAGGTTTATTCTCTCAATAAATCTCGCAAATAATCGTCCAGGGTTTTATTGCTTTCGCCCTGCAGGGATTGGACGAAGGTGTAATCCTCTGCTGCCACCAGCAGGCGGAGTTTATTGAAGCCAAGCACATAGAAGTAATCGTTCCCCATTGTCTGGTACATCCATTGATTCTCGTCGAGGTCATAGTTAGGAATAGGCCCAAAAACGTCAAGCAAGTGCTGGTTTTGGAAAGAGCTTGCGCGCTCTTGCATCAGATGCTCCACAAAGCGGCCGTATCCCTCCACAAGTTCGAAGTAATTTTCGGTCTGATTTACAAGGTCGGTCTGCTGGGCGGCGCGGTTATTTTTTAGCGTCAAGTAGTTGCTTAAGTGATTGTTTCTCTCCGTGGCATCCTGGGTCGCAAGAGCAGCGAGCAGGGCTTCGTTTTCCGCTGTGACCGCTGACTGAAGGAGAGAATCTTTTTCGTAGGCTTCCATTTGCCGCATCATCGGAAGGACACCAAGGGGCTCGACATAGTTCTCCGTCATGTGCGCCATCTCATGCAGCGCAACCCCCAGATAGCCGAGAGCTGAGTCTTCGGGGTTATCGGTCAGGAATAGCTCGGGAGTGGATATTTCCAATACGGAGGCATTGGGCCCAAAGCGACTACTGTCTTCCGGAGAATAGACAGATGCTGCGTAGTTATAGCTAATTGTTTCTTTGTCATAAAAGGTCAAATAGGTCCAGGGTTGAGCGACATACAGCGTATCATCGGGGAAGCGGCTTCGATCAATGTCTCCAGGGTTAATTAGGAAGCTGCGCTGGCCAGCCAGACCAGCGAGGTAGATTGCTCCTTGTCCAGTTCCGGGACGCCAACGGGGCAGTTCAGGAGGAAGGCTTTCGTTGAAACACGCAACCAAGTCAATGACAGCCCCGACCTCCGGCGGTGCGCTTTTCTGTTGACAAGACCAAAATAGCGGCGAAAAAACAACAACGGCTAGTAGTTGTCGAACCTGGACATGATTGATCATCTTTTTTATTGAAAAGGTACGATAATCACCCGTTGAAAGCACTGCTCTTGTATTTGCACTTTGCACCTGCGTCCGCGCCCCCCCCAATCGAGGCTTCCCTTTCAGAACCATTCCCGCCCCACACCGTTACACCAACAAACAGAAAACTATGTTTGGATTATTCAAGAAAGACCCCGTAAAAGCACTCCAGAAAAAGCACGCTCAGCTTATGGAAGAAGCCATGAACATACAGCGTAGTGGCGACCTGAAAGCTTACGCCGTCAAGATTGACGAGGCTAAAAAGCTGGAGGATAAGATTATTGAACTGAAGGGGAAGTAGTCAGGGAGTCAGAAAGTCAAACAGTAGCTACCGCTGGTACAAAGCTCGCTCCGCTCGTGACTACCTGACTGCTTGACTACCTGGCTGCTTGACTATCTGACTCTGTGACTACTTGACTATCTGACTACCTGACTCTTTCCCTCCAGTCGCGCAGCGACGTGCCTCCACCTTGCGGTAGCCACTACATTACTACCAACTACACTACTACATTACTAAAATGGAAAACCGCCCCTACGAGGTTGCTCCTCCCATCGATGAAAGCCAAGACAACTTCGCCTTCCACCCGAAGAACGTCGTCCTCATGCTCCTCATCATCAGCCTGACGATGTTGTTTCTGACGCTGACGGCAGCCTTCGTGTATACCCGGGTACAGAGTGACCTTCCGCCGATCAAGCTCCCTATCCTTTTTCTGGTCAATACCGGTATTTTGCTCGCCAGTAGTTACACCATGATTCGCGCCAAACGCGCTTACCTCGCTGACAACACAAAGGAGTACACCAATATGCTCTGGATCACCCTTGGACTTTCCTTTTTCTTCCTGGGAATGCAGTGTGTAGCCTGGTATCAGCTTTTTGCTCAGCAGATCTACATTACGTCGGATAACTCTGCGGGTTATCTCTATGTCATCAGTTTCCTTCACTTTGCCCACGTCATTGGTGGTATTCCCTTTCTTGGGGTATTCCTGTACCGTGCGAGGAAATACATGCGCGAGCCGGTTTCTGTTCTTGTCTACTTTTCTGATCCGGCGAAGCGACTTAATCTTCGCTTACTAACTATTTACTGGCACTTTCTGGATGCGTTGTGGATATACCTGGTTGTCTTCTTCTTTATTAATCAGTTGATTTGGCAGTTTGGGTGAGGAAGGGCTGCTACGCAGCGAAAGATTAAACACAGAGGGACACAGAGGTAAGCACAGAGGCACACAGAAGGCTGCCGCAAAATGGGTCAGCAAACCTCGCCGATTTTCACCAGCAAGCGATTGGCTGAATCCTATTAATCCTAGCAAAATTCTATTAATCCTAATCTATTGGCTTAATGGACTGCTATGCAGCTCGGGGTTGGTTCACGCAGAAGGACGCAGAGGAGAAGAAGGACGCAAAAGGGTGCTGCGCAGCTAAAAGCGGACGATCGACTCCAGCCCGCTTCATTCTCCAAAACCGTTACCATTTCCCTAAAAATTACGCTCTAGGTAGTGTAAGACTAACTAATCCGTCAACCACTACGTTTCCTTAGGGAACGCGTGTATTTTCGCGGTCTGAACCGCGCATGAGCCAACAAGCCGTACAGAACGAACCAATACAGAATCCGCCCCGCCGCAAAGGGAGCCGGCTGTGGAAGTGGGTGCGCCGGACTTTTATCTGGACGGTTCTGCTCTTAGTCTGCCTTATCCTGTTATTTCAGTGGCAACCGGTGCAAGATTGGCTCGCCCGCCAGGCGACAAACTCCATTAGCAAAACGCTGGAAACTCGGGTAACGGTGGGCAAAGCCCGTCTCTCCTGGCTAGACCAACTGCGGATCGAGGACGTCTTCATAGAAGATAAATACGGAGATACCTTACTCTACGGAAAGACCCTGGAGGCCAACTTCAACATCTTCAACGGGCTGGAAATTGAAGGTATACTAATTGAAGATACCCGCTTCCAGATCAGGCGAAACCTTGGAGACCCCGAGAGTAACTTAACCACCGCTCTGGGGAAACTCTTCACCAAAGAGTCAGAATCCAGTGAGACCCCACTCAATCTAAAGTTAAAAAGAGTTGACCTTCATCGAATTACCTTCATCCAGAACGATAGCGTTAAGGGGCAACGCTTTGACGTTAGTTTGGAATCCGGGGTAGTGCGGATGGACGAACTGGACCTCCCCAACGGAGAAGTCCGCATCGCCAGCGCAGAGCTACGTGAACCGCTGATTCACCAAACAAGTATTCTCCCCTCCCCGATTGACCCGGCGCTGCTGAAGCTGGACAGCATTGTTCAGGACACGAGTCAACAATCGCTGCGTTTCCTGGCGGGTAGTATTGAGGTCATTGATGGCAGCTATCAACTGGACAACTACCGCAAAGAGCCCATTCAGGCGGGAGACATCACCGCCGTTGACTTTGGCCGACTGGGCGTTTTCGACATTGACCTGGAGTTGATTGAGGTGGACTTTTATGACGGAGACTTCCTGGCGAAGCTCAAACACCTGAGCCTGGAAGAAAAGTCAGGTTTCGTACTCGACAGACTTAGTGTTCAGGATTTAAAAATCACCCCTACCGAATTACAGCTTTACGACCTGGAGCTCGTTACGGAGCAGAGCCAACTGTCGGACAGCCTCCGGTTCAATTTCCGAAATGGCTGGGGTTCCTGGGCAGACTTTAACAATGAAGTACGGATGGACATCAAGGTAAAGAACAGCCAGGTGGCCGTTCGTGACCTACTCTATTTTGCCCGTAAGCTGCGCTTCAACACCTTCTTCCGGGATAATCTTGGCCGCAAGCTAACCCTGGGCGGCCGCCTCAGCGGCCGGGTCAATAACCTTCGGGGCCGGGACGTAGTGATATCACTAGACAACTCCACCTCACTCGCTGGTAGCTTTGGCTCCCGTAACCTGGCTAAGCGTGGGTCCGAATCCCTTAACCTCGACCTTAAGCGTCTGACCACGAACATGAACACGCTACGCCGGCTGATCCCCGACTTCACCCCTCCGGAGAATTTTGACCGGCTGGGCACCCTGCAGTTTAAGGGAAGCTTTGATGGATTCTTTACTGACTTCTTCGCTTCCGGAGACCTACGTACGGACATCGGCCAGACGATCTTCAACATGGCCCTCGTGATCAATGACAATGCCCCGGCTACTTACAACGGCCAGCTGGCCCTGAACGACTTCGACCTGGGCGTATGGACGAATAACCCAGACTTCGGCATTGTCAATTTCAGTGGAGCCATAGAAAACGGTATCGGCCTGGATGCCGCCTCCGCCCGGGCAGATCTGGACGCCACCATTCAGGATTTCAATTTCCGGGGCTACACTTACGCCAATGCCGTCATTGATGGCCGGCTGGAGGAAAAATTCTTCAACGGGAATTTCCAGATTGCCGATGAGAACATTGACCTCAACTTCCTGGGGGAGCTTGACTTCCGGGACTCCATCCCCACCTTCGATTTTGACGCCACCGTTGGTGAGCTTGACCTGTTGGCACTCAACCTCAGTAAAAAGCCAATTGCGCTCTCCGGGGGCATTGACCTGAACCTGGTGGGGACCAACTTCAGTGAAATGGAGGGTCGCGTAGAGCTATCGGATTTCGAAGTACTCATTGACACCCTGGCGGTAGACATTGACACTTTACTGGCCTATAGTACTTTCGACGCCGAAGGGCAAAAGGTCGTTAAACTTGAAAGCGACATTGCTACCGGCGAGATCGTCGGTCGCTTTGACCTCGAAGAAGTCCCTACCAGTTTAACCAACTACCTGGTCAACTACTTCCCCGCCTGGGCGGGGCGTTTAAAGATCAAGGCTCCCCGGAACGTACCTCCTCCGAATCGATTCAGCTTTGACCTCCAGATTTTGGACTCTAAGGGACTCAACCGGCTGATCAGCCCGCAACTGGGCCGGGTCGTAGATGTTTCCCTCAATGGATCTTACGATGGTTTCGAGGATGAGCTGCAGGCGGAGTTCATCGCCCCGAACCTGCGCTTTGCGGACTTCCGTTTCGTGGATTTCGTGCTCAAGTCGAAGGGCGAAAAGGACGAAGGGGAGCTGGATTTTTCCGTCGACAGCACCTTCGTTAATGGTCGCCCCTTGCTGAACCGGCTGACGTTGCTCAGCCTGGTAGACAATGAGTTAATCGACTTTGGTATTACCTACGGTGGAGATCCGGACAATATTTTTCTGGACCGGATTAACCTTGACGGTCAATTGAGCCTGCCCGACAGTCAGAATTTTGAGCTGCGGTTTGATGCTTCCCAGTTGGAAATTTTCCAGCAGCGCTGGCAGATTAGCCAGGGGAACTACGTCATCTTCGGTCCGCGCCTGATTGACGCCCAGAACTTTGCTCTCCGCAGCGGTCGCCGCAGCATCCGGCTCAATAACTTTGGAGAAGACGGTTTGAATCTCGACCTGCTAAATATGGATTTGGCCTTGATCGATTCGGTCTGGAACTACCCCCCGCTGGATTTCAGCGGCGACGTTGATATTAATATTTCCGTTGCTGACGTCTTCCGTCAGGAGGGCATCTCTGCGCAGATTCGATCGGACACCTTCCTGATGAACAATGAGGACTATGGCTACCTGCGTGTCGATGTTTCAGCCCCTAACCCCCGGAGTCAGTTGACGGCTTACATGAACCTCAATAGAGATACCGCCCAACTCATTGCTGAAGCTACTTTTAACTTGGCGGACCTGGTAGCCTCTGACCCTTTGCCGGAGCAACAGAAAAACTACCTGGATCTGAATGTGGGTATTAACGGTTACCCCCTGGAGCTGGCTAAGTATTGGGTCGGCGGCTCCGTATCCGATATTACCGGAGAGTTCAACGCCAAACTCAACGTAAAGGGCCCCGCTAAAAAGCTGGACGTCGATGGCTACATCGACGCGCTGGGCGGTGCCTTCACCCTCGACTATTTACAAACCCGCTATCGCTTTTACCAAAGCCGGGTTAACATCAACAATACCCTCTTTGACCTCACGGGAACCCGCTTGATTGATCGCTTTGGCAACGGGGCTGAACTGAGCGGAGGCATGACCCACAACCGTTTAAAAAACCTGGGGCTCGATGCCCGAATTACAACGGATCGCTTCCTGGCGCTCGACTTGGCTCCCGGGCAAAACCCCAACTTTTTCGGTACCGCAATTGGTAGTGGGCTGGTGACCTTTACGGGTAATTTCCAGCAGACGGACATCTATGTCTCCGCCACCGTGGGCCGCGACTCCAAGCTGTCTATCCCTATCTCCTACGGCTCTGAGGCGGGGCCCATCGATAATGTACGCTTCGTCAATCGCAGCATTTATACCGAAGAAACCAATAAGGAAACATCGACTACGCCTACGGGGGTGAGTTTAAAAATGGACCTCGTAGTGACCGACGAGGCCGTCGGAGAGATCATCTTTGACGAGGAGGTGGGAGATATCCTTCGGGGTCAGGGTAACGGAAATCTTCAGCTCAACATTCCCCGTGACGGAGACATGGAAATGTTCGGCACTTATAATATTACCGGAGGGGACTACCTCTTCACCTTTCAGAAATTCATTAATAAAGAGTTTTCTGTCCGGCCGGGAGGGACGGTTCGCTGGACCGGAGACCCCTTCGAGGCTACACTCGACGTTTCGGCGGACTATGAGAATCTGGAAACGCCCATTCTTCCCTTCATCCAGGAATACCTCATCACGGCCCCACAGGAGTTGACCGACTTCGCGGCCAACGCGACGGAGATTGATCTTACGCTGGAGCTGAATGGCTTATTGAGTAAGCCGGACATCAATTTTGACATTGGCTTCCCTAATCTTACCGGCCAGCTAGAGAGCTACGCCAACAATAAACGGCGGCTACTACTGCTGGATCAGAACGAGCTCAATCGACAGGTTTTCGGACTCATCGTCGCTGGGCAGTTCTTGCCCTCTGACCTTTCTTTTGGCATTTCTGACGCGGCCATCAATACGTTGAGCGAGTGGCTATCGAATTACCTGAGTTTATTACTCAACGATCTACTCAAAAACGCTTTTGGCGAAGACGCCTTCATTTCTTCCTTCGAGTTTGACCTGGCTTACAACAGCTACCGAAATTCAGGCTTAAGCACAAACAATGACGGTAGAAGCTCCGCACTTGAATTCTCTTTCCGGCGAGACTTTAATAACCGCTGGTCCATCCGGGGAGACGTCAATGTGCTCAACAATAACCAATTGAGCAGCCTCGGTAATTCGGGTACATTTATCGGTAATAATCTCGCCATTGAGTATGTCCTGAACGATGCCCGTACGCTGAAGCTTCGCCTTTACCAGCGCCTCGAACCTGACATTGCAAGTGGTCGGCGGATACAGGGTGGCGTGGGCCTCAGCTGGCGGCGGGAGTTTGATACGCTCAAGGAGTTTTTCCGCAGCTTTAAGAAGGACAGTCAGCAGCAAACGCGGGATAATTAGGGCGCCGGGGCGCAGGTGCAGGGGAAAGTTAAAAAGCACTGCTTCTCTGGCTCCTACCTTGCACCTGCGGCCCCGCCTGAGCTTGCCGAAGGGCTCCGGCGCCCAAAAATTTCACCCTTCCCGAATCGCCTCAACGATCTGGTCTAACTCATCGCTGAGTCCCATCCATAAGCGGTCAGCCCGCAGGCCCAGGCAATGAAAACCCGCTGCCCGCAGTTCTCGTTGCCGGAGCGCTTCCGCTCGTTCCCCTGCCCTGCCCGGCAAGCGACCATCGGGCAATAGCACCGTCTTCCGACCGCTCGGCGCCATTACCACCAGAGGTAAAAAGGTGTCTCGCCAGGCTTGGTGTAGCTCGAAAAAATGATCCGGCAACCGTTCCGCCAGCAGCCCACGTAAATTCTCCGCCAGAGGGTGAGGAGCCGGGTCCGGCAAGCCGCAGCGGGTGCGGTACTCCCGGCCCAGGGCGACTATTGCGTCCCGGTCATAGGGTTCGGCCATGGCGGCCTCCGCCGCCCGCAGGATGACTGCCGCCAGAAATTCGGCCGTTATCCCATCGCTAAGCAAAGCCTGGGTGATCGTTTCGTTACTCCAGCCATGAAAAACCCGGACGCCGGCTGCCGCCGTCATAATCTCTTCTACCCGGGCGAGCAGGGCCTGGCCATCTTCCGGCAAAATTTTCTCGGGTAGGTAAAGTCGTAAAACCTCCCCTGCAATACCGTCCCATTCCGATAGCGGCCTCCAGCGACCTTCTTCTTTTACCTGCAAGCTCAAACGGCCATTGCTGCCGGGTGGTGGCTCCTTGATTTTCACCTCCGCCCAGTCTGGGCAAGACACGGGCAGAAAGGGCTGCCCGAATAACAGGCCAGCCTCTAAACGGCCAGCCAACTGGTAGTGATCAGCCGTGCTATCCCGTAGTACACTTAGGCTGACAAAGCTGTCTTTAGCCCATTTTTCGGGTTGATCACCTCCGGTAAGATCAAAGCAAAAAGCTGTGCCAGCTACATTTTGAGGAAGCTCTTCGCCGGGTAGAATGAAGTGTACCCGCTCCCAGTCTATTTCCGACTCTGCTAGTGGCTCGTTCAACATTTTCTGAAGTGCGACTGGTGCTAACCATTCTTCTCCGGTGGTTTCTACCCGCTGCAGACAACGCTCAAAATACCAGCTACTAAAGGCTATTTCCCATTCCTGTGGAGGGAGTTCCCGCAGGGGCACCAGCAGTCTACGCAGGCGTGCGGGTTGTGCATACCAAAAATGTCGGCGGGCATAAAAGTCATCTAACTCATGCAGGTGACGATGGGTATTCCGCAGTCGGTCCCGAACACTTTCCAGTAATTGTAACTGTCGGGGAGCAGTGGCAGCATCTGTTCCGCCCAACGGCAGTTGGTAGAGGCCGGCCTCGTCAATCTCCCGGATTAATGCACTCAAATCTTCGCCCATTTTTTTGAGGGCCGCTGCCAGCGGGGCATTACTCGCTACCGTTACCGCGCTCAGGGAGAGGCTGGCCGGGCGTAGTTCCCGGTTTAGATTCTGCCGCTGTTGGTGGAGTGCCCGAAACTCTTCTTTTAATTCTTCCCGTAGTGCCGGAAATGGTAGTTGTGGGTTCACGGGTGTCGTGTCTCCGTACCAGCGTTCCCGGTAAGCGGACCACTCAGCGATGGCTTCCTTTAGCTGTCGGCGCCCCTGTCTTCCATTGACCTTTTCCAGGCGTTGGAGTTCAGTCTGAATAGTACCGACTTTTTCCCGGCGTTTGGCTAATTCTCCCTGCCGTTCGAACAGTAGCTCCCGGGCATGTCCATTAATCAACAGCTGATACTCCCGTTGCAAGCTGCTGATACGGCTGAGGTAATCCTCCAGGTTGGAAGTAATAAACTGTCGGCTTTCCTCGAGGCTTTGGTGGCGAAAAAAACCGGTATTCAGGTCGTCCAAAGACTTGGACACCTTCGGCAAGCGGGCAAAACGACGCATCGTTCGTTCAATTCGTTCCCGAAGGTCCACAAACTCAGCGGGCGTAAACTCAAAGCTGTCCGTAGAGATGAAGGGGCTCAATAATGCAGCCCCCGGTTCAGCTGCCGTTTTGAGCCATAAGCCCACCGTAGCGGCAAAACCGTAAGGGCCAAAAACCCGCTGATGGTTTTGCCCGACTAAGGGTTTTGCCACCTTTCTGTCTGGATCAAACTGTTTGGCAACCATCTGAAGTCCCTGACGAACATTGGCCCTATCCGTTTCTTTATTTATCTGAAGATATACCTGCTGCCCTTCCTGAATAGCCCTTACACACTGTCCTAAACCATAAAGTAGGGCTCCGGATCCCCGGATACTCGCTGAAGCAACCAGACCATTGTTATTCCCTGCATAAGGAATACCGAATGTGAGTGGTAATGACAATCCATAAAATTCATCAGCGGCCATATTCAGGGGGAGAATTCCACTCCATCATTTCGTTAAGGATCCTTCTTACGCTGGCAAACTTAAGTCATCGTGAATAGATCTAGGGAATTCGGTGTTTCTACAAGGGAACTTGGCCCATAGTTTTCCGCTTTTTCTCCCCTTTATTCACTATCTTTATAAAGAAGAAAGTGAATTTTTATTCGATTGTTGACTTCATCCTTTTGACCAAACCAACCAAGCAGTGCACAATACATCCGTCATACTGACCGACCCTCAACGTCGGATTCTTTGGGTCAACGATCAATTTGAAGTCATGACCGGCTATACAAAGCGAGAGCTTATTGGCAAGAGTCCCGGGCGTATTCTTCAAGGTCCTGAATCGAGCCAGGAGGCCGTACTTCGAATAAGAAAGGCACTAGCAGAAGAGAAGCCTTTTGAAGACGCTCTGATCAATTATCGAAAAAATGGTGAGGCGTATGTCTGCAAGCTCGCCATTCACCCCATTCATGACCACCGGCAGAATCTAGTCAATTTTCTGGCCTTCGAATCGGAAGGAGAGATGGAAAAATTTAAAGCCATTGATCCCGCCAAGATCCATACTGTTTTGCCCCGGAGATATGAAACGAGTAGCCTTCGAGGACTCAACGAGATCCGCTTATTTGAGCGTGTGCAGAGCGTGATGGTTCGGGAAAAATTATACCTTAACCCTAAGCTGACCCTACGAATGTTAGCCGCTAAGCTGGAGACCAACATAAAGTATCTCAGCCAGGTTATCAATCTTCATGGCAGCGATAACTTTCTCGGTTACATTAATAGCTACCGCCTGGAAGAATTCAAATCCAGAATTCTGGCGGGGGATTCCAGGCATACCACCCTCTTTGGCATTGCTCAGCGATGTGGATTCAAGAACAAGAGTACTTTTTTCAAAGTATTCCGCGATAAAATGGGGATGACCCCTAAAGCATTTCAGGAAACGTTACTGCGCCAACAGCGCAGCTAACTCGCTTTCCCTTTACTCTACAATTCCTCCGGAGACCCGCTCTCCGTCTTTGTACAGGTACTCAAGTGTAATTTTGCCCTCCTCGTTGTAGTAGCGCATAGCACCATCTTGCAGGCCCATTTTATAGGTCACCTCTTGCTTAATCTTGTTGGTACGGTAGTCATATTCAATCATGAGACCATCTAACTTGCCGTCGATGTAATTAGCCGTCGTAACCGGTCGTCCAATTTTATACGTCCCGTATGGGCCGTGTAAAACATTGGCTTTGTAATTGGATAAGAGGGCAATTCTTCCCTGTTGGTCCAATTCGATATAGGGCCCGTTCAGCGCTCCATCAATGTAGCTGGTGATTTTTTCCGGAGCACTGGATTCAAAATTGAAATTAGTCCAGGTTCCTTGCTTCAAGCCGTTGAGAATAAAACCGGTTTCCACCACTGCCCCGAGGGCATCTTTTCTTTCGGCCCGCAAGGCTTTCGAACCATCAACGGGGGTTACCTCGTATTCATTCTCGTCTACAGAAGCTTTCTGCACCTCTACCGGAGGTGCTTCCTGACAAGCAAGCAAGCTGAAAGCAAACAATAAGATGAATAGGTATCGCATAGCAGTGTCTTTTTTGAAGTGCAAATGTAGTCAGGCTGCTGCAGAGCTCAAATCCCTCGCTTTCAGAAAGTAAGTTTGCAACGGTTACTTTTTGTAGACATAACCGTCAAATCAGTGGTATGTGGCCTCGCTACAGCCGGGTTATTGTATTTAACAGATGTTTAATTTTGGTACGATAATCGGCCAAAAAGAAGAAACAAAGCCCATAATACTCCCCTATGGTGGTCAAATGTTAATTTTTGGCACTAGCTAATTTTTGGAGAAAACAGGCCGTTTAAGCAGCAGCAGTCAACTAAAAAGGAGGATGTAACCGCCAAAAATCGATAGAATATCATCTGTCTTAACAGTTCTTAAGATTTACATCTAAGGGAACAGAAAAAGAGATTTACGTCTGCCTGCTGTCTTTACTTAGTAGCCTCCAGTCCTTAGATTTGTCAGCATCGAATGTCTTTCAACCCTCTGACCAGAAATAAACACTCCTTCATAGCACACAACCCAATCGAGTTCACCCTGAAAAACCTAGAGTAGTATTCACCTGAGCCCATAACACTTAAACACCTTACCCATAACATTTAAGCACCTTACCCATTTTCATTTTATATATCTTCTATTGCTCCTTTCCGAATCCCGCGCGCCATCTGGTGTAGCGGGATTTTTTGTGTCTTGGCTCCCCCGTAGCATTTATTAGGTCTTTTTAGGTAAAAACGGCCTCTGAAGCAAACGAAAGCTATGATTTTGAGTTTTACCTGAGTTAGCTAACCAAACTACTCCATTTTATGCTTTTCAAAAGATTCGGAGCCATAGCAGTCCTTTGCCTTGCCGCACTGTCTATAAGCGCTCAGAAAACCAACATTGAATTCACCAAGTACACCCTTGACAATGGCCTGAAGGTCATTCTTCACCAAGACAAGTCGACGCCCATCGTGGCTGTTTCCATCATGTATGAAGTAGGCGGCAAAGATTCCTACGAAGGCCGAACTGGCTTTGCCCACTTTTTCGAACACCTCTTATTCGAAGGCTCCGAAAATATCAGCCGTGGCGAATACGCCAAGTACGTCGAAGACGCTGGCGGTGCCCTGAACGCCAACACCAGTCAGGACCGAACTTACTATTACGAAATCCTCCCCAGCAACCAACTTGAACTCGGCCTTTGGCTGGAGAGTGAGCGCTTGTTGCATGCTGTTGTCGACCAGGAAGGTGTTGATACCCAACGAGAGGTCGTGAAGGAGGAACGGCGGCAGAGCATGGACAACCGTCCGTACGGTCAGCTCCTCTTCGAGCTCTTCAAGCACGGCTTTAACGAACACCCTTACAAGGATCCGAACATCGGCTACATGGCCGACTTGAATAGTGCGGAAGCCGAAGATTACATCAAGTTCTACAAGACTTACTACGTTCCCAACAACGCCATCCTTTCCATCGCCGGAGACATCAGCCTGGAGGAGACGAAAGCACTCGTTGCGAAGTATTTCGGTACTATTCCCATGGGTGCGGAGCCACCACGGGTAACGATTGTAGAGCCGCCACTAAGCGGAGAGGTACGAGATACTATCTACGATGCTAAAGCCCCGCTGCCGGGGCTCGTAATGGGATACCGGACGCCAGAACGCAATAATCCTGACTACTACGCTATCAGTATGCTAAACCAGGTACTGAGCCAGGGAAAGAGCTCCCGCTTAAACAAAGTATTGGTAGACGAAAAGCAGCTCGCCGTTCAGGTAGTTTCTTTCCCGTCCTTTACGCAGGACCCGGGGCTGGCCATTGCCTTCGCGGTTATGAAACCAGGAGGTGAGGTGATGCCAGCAGAAGAAGCCTTCAATGCTGAAGTGAAGAAAATGCAAACGGATCTGATCAGCGAGCGTGAATTCCAGAAGCTACGGAACCAGGTAGAAGCTGACGCGATCTCTGGATACGGTACCATGGCCGGGATTGCGGAAGGCCTGGCCAACTATGAAATGTACCAGGGAGACGCTAATCTGATCAATACGGAAACGGAAAAATACATGGCCGTTACCCGTGAAGACATTCGCCGGGTCGCTCAGGAATACTACAAAAAGGACAACCGCGTCACGCTTTACTGGCTGCCGGGTGAGAAGCCGAGTAAGTAGTCTGGTGGTCTTATACTCTGGTAGGCTGCCACATTTTACGGGTGTGGCAATTTCTCTACTTCAGGCTACATGCCCATTTTTTTTCAACCATTAATTATCCGGGCAATGCCCGAAAAAATAAAATCAATGCAACGCATTTTACTGGGCTTTTTTGCCCTACTACTGCTTGCCGGCTGTAATACGCCAAAAGCAACGACTGATAAGATGGCCGAACAAGCCACTACGCCAATGATGAAGGACGACTTCCGGGCGAAAGCTCCGGCTGCCGGCCCGGCACCGGAGATCAAACTGGGAGACTTTCAGGATTTCAAACTGGACAACGGCCTACAGGTTGTCCTTGTAGAAAACCATAAGCTTCCCCGAGTAAGCTACCAGCTTTACATTGATGTGCCACCGCATTTGGAGGGCGCGTACGCAGGTGCAGGGGACATCATGGGCCAGATGCTTCGCCGGGCAACTTCTGACATGACGAAAGAGCAAATCGATGAGGAGATCGATTTCATTGGCGCATCACTCTCTACCTCCGGCAGCGGTGCTTTTGCTTCCACCATCAGCAAGTACAAATCCAAAATGATGGGGATGATGGCAAAGGTTGTCCTCGACGCCCGTTTCCCCGAAACGGAGTTCGAAAAGGTAAAATCTGATGCAGTTGCTGGCTTAAAGTCGCAGCTCGCGAACCCGGACGCCATCGCCGGCCGTGTACGGCGGGTACTGACCTACGGTGCGGATCACCCCTTTGGAGAACTAACCACCGAAGAAAGCCTGGACAAGATTGACCTGGCCACCATCAAAGAGTACTACGAGACCTATTTCGTACCTAACCGCAGCTATCTCGTGATGGTCGGCGACCTCTCCCGCGCAGAAGCAGAGAAAATGGCTAATGAAAGCTTTGGCAGCTGGAAGAAGAAAGAAGTTCCCACGCCATCCTATTCTACGCCTGAAAGCCCGCAGGGAACCGTTGTAAGTTTCGTTCCCAGAGCAGGAGCGGTACAGTCCAACATTATCGTCAGTAATCCAGTAGAACTACAGCCCGGCACTAAAGAGGCCATCCGTGCTGGCATCGTCAACAGTATTCTTGGCAGCGGATTCAATGGCCGTTTGTTCCAAAACCTTCGCGAAGACAAGGCCTACACCTATGGCGCCTACTCCAGTGTGTCTCCCAGTAAGGTAGTCGGTAACTTCAGCGCGAACACCAGCGTTCGCAACGAGGTGACCGACTCCGCAGTGACGCAGCTTATACTCGAACTGGCTAAGATCAGTAGTGAGCCGGTAACGGCCGATGAGCTAAACCGCGCCAAGAACCAGCTCAATGGCTCTTTCGGCCGTGCGCTGGAAAGCCCGCAGCGAATCGCCAGCTACGCCCTCAACACCGTACGCTATGGTTTGGATCGTGACTTCTACCCCACTTACCTCCAAAAGGTCGCTGCTACCAGCGCTAATGACCTGCTGGAAGTAGCCCGTACAGTTATTACCCCAAAGGCAACCAACATCATTGTTGTTGGAGATAAAGGCGTTGCCGAGAAGTTAGCTCAGTTTGCCACTAGCGGCAAAGTCAACTATCTGGATGAAAATGGCCAGGCTGTAGAGATGGTTACTATGGAAACGCCTTCTGATCTTAGCGCCGAAAGCGTGATCAGGAGTTATGCTGACGCCATTGGCGGCATGGCTGCCATCGAGAAGGTCAAAAACTACAAGATGATAATGGAAGCTACCGTACAGGGACAGACGCTTTCCCAGACGATGATCAAAGACGGCGGCACTAAACTGAGCAGCCAAATGACCATGATGGGCATGGTAATGATGGACCAGCGATACAACAATGGTAAGGCGCAGATGACGCAGCAGGGACAGACGATGCCCCCCAACCCAGAAGTTGATGCTGCCATGAAAGATCAGGCCGCACTCTTCCCCGTTATTGATCTACTCGGTAGCCTTGACAAGGTCAAGCTCGACGGCATTGAGAAAATTGATGGAAAGAATGTTGTCGTGCTGGCAGCAGAAGGTACTTCCGGAACCAGCCGGCATTACTTCGATCAGGAATCCGGCCTGCAGGTTCGGACTGTCCTAAGTCAGGGAGGACAAACCCTCACTACTGACATCGGCGACTATCAAATGGTAAGCGGTGTAAAAATGCCTTACTCCTTATCCATTAGTGGAGCTATGCCTTTCCCCATCGAGATGAAAGTGAAGGAAATAGAGGTCAACGTCGACATTGATCAGTCCCTCTTTGAACTGAAAGAGTAAGCGCAAGGGATTGAATCCCCGTAACTCTTTTAGCGGTCAGCGGACAGCATTCAGGCAAAACGGCTCTGAATACTGGCCGCTGGCCGCTTTTTTTATAAGCCTTAGGCTTCCAAATCATCCAGCCAGCCCTCCCGCAGGCTGTACTGATCGTTTCCGTTTCGTTGGTTGAAGGCATCCCGAATGACCGCAATTTCATGGTCAAGGACTTCCAACAGTTCCGCTATTAGGTAGGTATTTCCGGTGTGGTAGAAGGGGAGCTGTTCGCTAAGGTCCAGCTTAACCTCTTCACGCCCTGAGGCCTGGAGTCGGCGAAGTAAAAAGCGGGCAGCAAGGAAGAAATCAAAAGGGGTGTGCCGCTCTCGTAGTGCTGCGGCCAGATGCCAGTTTCGTTCCAAAAGTTCTAGCGCCCGGCTCGCATTGTCATTAACGGCATGCAGCAACAAGGCTGTATGGGTAATATCCAGCTTACGGGCGGTGTCTTCCTGTTCCATCTTGTCCAACAGCGCCATTGCTTCTGCCCGACGACCGGTTTTCAGGTAAGGGATGGCCATCACGTCATAGAACATAGAAGGGATCTCCCCACAAGTTTCTTGCCCATTTAAAATTGGCTGGGCCTCTTCGATGGCCTTTTCCCACATTCCTCGTCTTCGGTAATGAGAGACCCGCCCGCTACGAAAACAGGCCACACAGTCGCTCATACTGAACATGGACGATTCCGTAATCAACCCTTCCAATTCCTCCAGCGCGGCTTCTGCCCGTTCATATTCCCCAATCTTACTATTGATCCGGAACCGGTACTGCAAGATGGCCTCTTCTGCGTGGTCAAGCTTCTGAAAGCGTGATTCCAGATCAGCCAGCGTATCCTCAATCTGTTGTCGGGAAATGAAGGGGAAGATCGGTAATTTATCAATGACCCATTTGTAATGCCACATTAGCATATGGGAATCAAAAAAACCACCAAACAGCTCCGGCTTACTATCGAATTTACCCAGTAGGAAAGAGTAAGCAACCAGCGCCTTTTCGGGGTAGCCGTTAAGGACGGCTGCCTGAACGAGCTTGTTTCGTGCATCTATCGCCAGCTGCTCGTCTTGGTGCACATCCGCCAGCCGGGTAGCATTCTCGGCCATCCGAAGATGTTCCAGTTCCGTAGCACGGCTGGGAACTTGTGCCAGCAGGTCTTCAATTTCTTCGCGGTAATCAGACATAATCAGGGGGTGTTATCGGCATTATGATTTAATCGCTCGTTAGCGATCCATGAGTTGTAACAATCCGTTACTGAGAATGTCCAACTCATCGTTGTTCAACGGGTGGTGCCCCAGAAGGAGCGCCTGAACATAAAGAATTTCTATCTCCAGTTTAAGGTCTCCCGTCCGGGCCGCCAGCCGCTGGATGAGCGGGTGATGGAAGTTCAGGCACAACTGAGAATTAGAAACCGACGGCACGCTACCTGACAGGCTATCGAGCATGGAGGCGAAGGTGTCCGTCGCAATTTCTCTTGACTTCTTGATGGAGCGGTTGAAGTTCGTGCGGTCGTCCATATAGTAGATCGTTGGCACGTTAACGGGTTCAAATTTTCGTAAAACCGCCTGGCACTGAAACCGGCTCAGGGCCGCGTCTGCCTGCTGCAAAAAATCAAACGTTGCTTCCCGTTCCGCTACCGTCAAATCTTCAAAGTGCTGAATGAAGTGGCTGGTATTCACCGCTTGAACGGGAATACGGTTACGTTGTCCATATTTTCTCACCAACTGGTTATCGTAGAGATACCCGCTACAGACAACAAGTTGCTTTTGCGCACTAGCCACACCTACCAGCTGGCGGTATTCGTCGAGGTCGGGGACGTGGCGTAGTGTGTCAGTTTGCCGTGCGACATCTGACAGCAGCATTTCTCCGTAGGTCGTTTTGAACGGCAAGTGGTCAACGATAACGTCGAAGAACTCATCATCATGTAACGCCAACCCCTTCAGGGTCGCGAGATGAATGGAGATGAGTTGCCGCATCCGGTCCGGGCGGTTAGCCGCTAACCCCTTCAGGTAGTTTTTCAGGGCATCACCCAGTTCCTGACGCGTTTGCTCCAGGTATTCGTCCTCGTAAAAGGATTCGCGGCTGGCCGTAGGACGAAGGTTACCCGTATTGATGATACACTTAACAAAAAAGGCCCAGTCTGGCAGCACGTTATCAATCTTCTCCGAGATTAGCATTCGCTTGAGGTAAACCTTATGCGTCGTCTTCTCGGCGGGGTTGGGGGCGTAGGGCAGGATATACGCTACGCCACGGGTTGTACCATCCGATGTACGGAGTGGGACAGCATCAAAGAACTGGGTTCGGAATTGCTCGATGCCATAGCGGCCGAGTTCGTCGCTCGACACCAGATCATTCATAAAGGGAGCATCTCCGGCATTAATCGGAGTCGTCTCTTCCGCAAAGTGAATAGGAAAAGGAAGAAGGTCACCGTAGTACTTCACCAGTTTCCGGAGGAATTCCGCTTGGAAGAATTTTTCTACGCCTTCCTTCTGGCGGAGGTAAACTCTA
>CALIGP010000113.1 GCA_938021455.1 uncultured Lewinella sp.
ACTTCAAATAAGTTGCTGATTCTTAGTAGCTTACAAATGCTGGGTTCCGCAGATCCGCTTTCGTAACTAGCGATGTTACCACGGTTCAAATGAACCTTTGTCGCTAACTCCGTCTGAGACCACCCTTTGCTCTTCCGAAGGTATCTAAGGTTAGAAGCAATGAAATTAGGCAAGTCTGCTCGGGTATTACCGGCTGGCTTTTTTATTTCCTTGGTTTCCATGGTGACGCGTTAATTACTGTACAGTCTTATTTACACGCATGCCAAGTAAATAGTTGAAATATGTCAAAAAAAATTACGTATTGAGCTTTTGTCAAGACATTTTGGTACAGATCTTGCACATAAATGACGGAAATAAGGCGTTCTTACTTGCAAAGAGTCTAAATAGCGCCTATTTTTGTAAAAGAATTTTACATCCCCTCTAAAAATTATCCAAATGAAAGCGACAAAGAAACAACAAAAAGAAATCCAGGACCTATTGTCTACCATAACCAATAGCCTGCGTGCTTTTAGCCTGAAGCTTACCGGTAATATGAATGATGCAGAGGATCTCTATCAGGATACTGCGCTACGGATAATGACCAATGCTGAAAAGTATAACCCCGGAACCAACTTCAAGGCCTGGGCTGTGACGATCATGCGAAACATCTTTATCAACAACTATCGTAAGAAGGTTCGTCGTAACTTGATCATCGATCAAACACCGAATAACTACTATATCAATAGTGGTAATAAGACGGTACTGAATGATGGAGAGAATGAAGTAACGTTTAACGAACTTCAAGAATTAGTAGACCGCTTACCGGATGATTTTCGCGTGCCTTTTTTGATGGCCTATCAGGGATATAAGTACGATGAAATTGCCGAACAATTAGGCAGCCCGTTAGGGACAATTAAGTCCCGTATCTTTTTCGCCCGTAAGAAATTACAGAAAATGTATGAAGAAGCAATGCGTGAACGTATTGTTGCGTAATTCACACGGTACAGTTAAAGCACTGAATTGGCCCCGGCATCTTTTGCCAGGGCCAATTCTTTGCTTATAATTGGGTTCTTTTTACGTTTCGTCACCTAACAAAGGTCATTTGTTGTAACTTGCAACCTTTGAAGTTAGCTGAAAATTTAGCCAAGAATTTATGGGGCATCCTACTGCTGTGTTCTGGAATTTTGAACCCCTGCATGACGCCGTTATGGAGGTAGAATATGGTCCTCAATGGTACAGGACAATGGGAGAAGGCGAACAGCCAGAAGCCATTGACGTAAAATCATTAATCGACTTTTGCCTGGAGCGCGGAGAAATAGTAAATCATTCAGCCTACGCCAATTGGCGGTGGATGAATAACTACGGAACAACTTTACAGAATCAATCAATCAGGCTCTTACAGCTTTACACCGAATCAAGAGGTAGAGCACAAAGAGTGAGCGAATTCATTGCGGAAGATATTCGATCCATGATTAAGGGTAATCCAAAAATCAAGGAGGTAATTCTTTTTGGGGATGGATCTTACCTTCTATCAATTGGTGAGGAGGTAAAAGCTGCGGGCATAAAGCTAACGGGGCTACGCGTCTCTTCGTCAAAAAAGAATGATTGGCTGGATCTCTGTGATGAAGTACTGGAGTATGAATCCATCGCCAGATTATTGAACAATGGCCAGTCTGGGTATGGAGACGCTAGTGCGTCACACGCTGAACTCAGTGAAGCCCTGCAGGAATTGAGCCGACAGTATGGAACAGAGTGGATTCCTCAAGTAAAAATCAAGCCAGTCATGCTGCGCTTGCTTCCCGAATTTAAGGAGTCAGATTTCGGCTACCCGTCTTTTGGAGCCTACTTGAACGATCAGGTTAAAATCATTGAGCGTCGGCAATTTCGTGGAATGCCAGAACCTGAGTTTCGACTACTTTCCGGCATATCTGAAGAGGCTGATCAAGAGAGCGATAACAGCCCCAAGGCTTCCCTTAAGCTCGTTCCGTTCTACCTACGGGTGGCTGCTCAGCAAGGCGTGAGAATGCCTGCTCCCGAAGTGATGTGGGTAGGGGTAGACATTTATGCTTCCTTTTTGGAGTCTAATCAGAGCTTTGATAGCTTCTCCGAACTGGATGATGAGTGCTTGCACCAGCTACGTCAGGACCTGCCCAAGACTACCCTTACGGATGCCAAGAAAATCAGGCAGGTACTGTTCAAATGCTACCTTTTCCGCCCAAGTGACGATAATACCATCGGTTTTCAGGACGAAATCGAAGGGCTTGAAGACATTGAAGACCGTTATTTCAAGCTAATGCTTGCCCGTATCGGCAATAACATTAAAGAACCGGTGGATTACCTGGCACTCAGTGCCGCACTTACCGGTGAAGAAGGATACGCTGATCGGTTGGAGCAGCTGGACGATGCAGAGTAATTGGTTCAATCCGATATTTCTTTCGGCCATAATTCACCTTGTTTATCCTATTCAGTGCGCCGGAGCCCTGCGGCAGGCTCAGGCGGGGCCGCAGGTGCAATGAAAGTCCTCCGTCATATTCCGCTCCTTTACTCAACTCTCTTTGTGCTCCCGGCGTTGCAATCGGACTCTAAAGAAGTTGTATGGCAAAGTTCAGTATCGACCTCCAGGCCGGTAAAGTAAAAGAAGATGATGCGGTAAGTTCCGTAGGTCAGACTATTGTGGGCATTGACTTGGGTACGACGAACAGCCTCGTCGCCCGGGTAATAAACGGCAGGGCAGAAGCTGTTGCCGGGCCAGACGGAAAGTCCGTCCTCGTTCCCAGTATCGTCCATTTTGCTGATGACGGAGAAGTGGTAGTCGGCGAAGACGCCAAAGCCTTTCTCCTGACGCACCCCGAGAGAACTATCTACTCCGTCAAGCGACTCCTGGGCAAAAGCTTTGGAGACCTTAAAAGCTTTGAAAATCGCTTTGGCTACCGGGTTATTGATGAGGACGAAGACCGGCTGGTGAAAATCGCCGTGCCCGGCCCGGATGGGCAGGACAAGTACTACAGCCCCATCGAGCTTTCGGCTAAGATTCTGAAGGCGCTGAAGGTCCGGATAGAGGCGGAGATCGGCGGCGAAGTCAGCCGCGCCGTTATCACCGTTCCGGCCTACTTCAACGACTCCCAACGACAAGCCACCCGGGATGCCGGCAAATTGGCCGGCCTTGATGTCCTCCGCATCGTAAATGAACCCACCGCCAGCAGCCTTGCCTACGGCATTGGCCTCAAGGACGAAGACGAAGGACGTACGATTGCCGTTTATGACCTTGGTGGAGGGACGTTTGACGTGTCCGTCCTGCGTATTGAGCAGGGGATTTTTGAAGTATTGAGCACCAACGGAGATACCTTCCTGGGGGGGGATGATCTGGATCAAGCAATCGTCGACCACTGGATCAACGAAAAGAGCCTAAGCGTTGATACTCCTCAACGGCGTGGGGAAATCCGCCTGCTGGCCGAACGCGCCAAGAAGCAACTATCCTTTGAAGACTCTTTCACGAGCGAGTTCCACGGTATTACGCTCTACCTGGATCGTTCGCAGGCGAACGTTCTTTTTACCCCGCTCGTCAAACGAACCCTTGCATCCTGCGACCGCGCCCTGAAAGATGCTGGCCTTACGACCGATGACATCGACCACGTGATCATGGTCGGCGGTTCCACCCGTGTACCACTGGTGAAAGCTGAAGTCAGTAATTTCTTCGGTAAAACCGTCAACGATAGCCTGGACCCCGATCAGGTGGTCGCCCTTGGCGCCGCCATTCAGGCCGACGTCCTGGCCGGCAACCAGAAAGACGTATTACTGCTCGATATTACGCCCTTAAGCCTTGGTATTGAGACCGTTGGCGGCCTCATGGATCCCATCATCGCCCGTAACAGTAAAGTCCCCACCCGCGTTGGCCGCAAGTACACCACGAGTGTTGACGGGCAGAAGAACTTGAAGGTCGCCGTTTTTCAGGGCGAACGGGATATGGTAAAAGATAACCGGAAACTAGGTGAATTCGTCTTGGGAGACATACCTCCAATGCCCGCCGGAATCCCGCAAATTGAGATTCAATTCGGACTGGACGCTGACGGTATTCTTCGCGTGAAAGCCATGGAGCATCGAAGTGGTAAAAGCCAGTCGGTGACCATCAAAAGCCAGTACGGTATTAGCGAAGAAGAGATGGCAGAAATGCTCATCGAAAGCATCACGAATGCGGAGGGTGACGTCGCCGCCCGCGCGCTCGTAGAAGCCCGCAACGAAGCCAATAATGTGTTGCTAAGCACCAAAAAATTCCTGGAGCAAAATTCGGATTGGCTTACGGAAGAGCAAGCCGCTGCCATCAGTGGACATGCCGAAAAACTCTCGGCTGCCGTAGCCGGGACGGATAAGGACAGCATCAACCAGCGCCTGGAAGAACTCAACGAATTTACTACACCACTGGCCCACGAAGCCTTGGATCGTAATGTGGCTGCAGCGATTAAAGGGAGTGATCTGTAGCCACGGCTTCAGCCGTTAGTTTTCAGGCTCTCCGATTCTTAAAACCCCAATTAAAACCCCGTTCTTTGCGTTCCCTTTAGCGACGACTCCCCGCCAATGAAACCATTCTACCTCTTTATTCCTATTTTCCTTCTGCTCACCGTGGTTGCCTGCGACGTGGAAACGGACTTTGTCACTGGTGAAGCCGTCCAGTTACGCTTCAGCCAGGATACCTTGACCTTCGATACCGTCTTCACCGCCCGTGGCTCCGCCACGCGTTCACTGAAAGTCTACAACCAGGGAGACGAGCCGGTGATGATTGACCGCATCAACGTTGCCGGAGAAACCGGCGTGAACTACACCTTCAACGTAGACGGTTTTCAGGGCCCAGAGGCCAGAGACGTTATCATCTGGGGAGGAGATTCCATCTTCGTTTTTGTGGAGGTAGAAGTTGACCCAACCGACCCAGAGAATATTAGTCCTTTCATCGCGGAGGATCGCCTGCTGTTTGAAACGGGGAGTGTGCAGGAAGAAGTGGTGCTGCTGGCCTTTGGCCAGAATGCGAACTACGTCAATGGCTTTAATCGAGGGCAATTCTTTCGGATTACCTGCGATAACGGTATTGCTACGCTGCCGCAAGACCTGCCGACGGTCATCTACGGCTCCATGTTCATTGACAGCTGCATTGTACAGGCTCTGCCGGGGACCCAGATATATTTCCACGGTGGTGTACAGCGCAACGATCAGGTTGGGGGGAATGGCTTCTTCAACGATGGCTTCATTTTTACCCAGCCCAATGGTAGCCTTCAGCTACTGGGCACACTGGAGGACCCCGTGATCGTTCGGACCGACCGGCTTGAAGAGAATTTCCTTGATGATCCGGCTAAGTACCGTGGCCTCATCCTTGGCCCGGGGAGTAAAGACAATCGCCTGGAGCACACGCAACTCCTGAACGCCATCGTTGGCATTACGCTCGATAGCCTGGCCGAAGTAACCATTGAAAACAGTACGATCGCGTACTCCGGTGGGCCAGCGATTTCTGCGTACCAGTCGCGAGTGACGGTGGACAATTCCGTCTTCCACTCTAATTTCGGGAATGCCGTACAGTTCGTCAAGGGAGGAACACTCAATATGCAGCATACAACCGTAGCCAATTACGGTGTGGATGCCAGCGCACTGGTACTGACAAACTTCACTTGTGATGACTCCGGCAATAACTGTCTGGCGGCAAATATGACGGCCAACATCAGCAACACCATTATCAGTGGCTCGCGGGGAAGTGAACTGATATTTCTTGACATTTTTGAAGGGAATGAACTGGATGCTTTCGTGGTCTCCATCAACAATTCCGTCGTACGGACGGATCAGGGCTTCCTTGATTCTCAGAGCGGCCTCTTCGCTGACTTCTACACGAACATCTGTGACAATTGCCTCAATCTGGAATTCAGTGACCCGATTTTTATCGATATCTCCGAGGATGATTATCAGCTTGATTCCCTGAGCATTGCCCGGAACCTGGGCGTGTTTAACCCCGCACTACCGCTTGATATTCTTGGCGTTGAGCGGGATACCGACTCGCCGGATGCGGGCGCTTTTGAACGGGTGGATTTGTAAAGGGAAACCTCTCCCCAACCCCTCTCCGGAGGAGAGGGGCTTTTAAAACGCTTCGCGTTTTTTGCCTCCAACGCCTCCAACGCCTCCAACGCCTCCAACATGCGGTAGCCCCAACAGACCAAACTGCCAAAGAACTAAAAGACCACCTTACCCTCCCTGCCGCTGCTTCAGCGCATCTTCCCGCAACCTGCGTAAGAAGGGGCTGGCGAAGATGAAATCTTCCAGCACTTTGTTGTCACTTTCCAGTACCTGGGATTTGTCGCCCGTCCAGGCGACTTTGCCGTTCTTCAGCAGCAGGATATTATCTCCGATACCCATCACGGAGTTCATGTCGTGCGTATTGATGACGGTGGTGATATTGTTTCGGTTCGTCAGGTCACAGATTAGCTCATCGATGAGGATGGAAGTCTGGGGGTCGAGGCCGGAGTTCGGCTCGTCACAAAAGAGATATTTGGGCTCCAGAACCATGGCTCTGGCGATACCGACCCGCTTTTGCATACCACCGGAGACCTCTGAGGGGTAACGGTCGTTAATGCCTTCCATATTCACCATTTCGAGACATTCATCCACGCGTCGGTTCTTGTCTTTCAGGCTAAGGCGGGTGAACATATCCATAGGGAAACGGATGTTTTCACCAACGGTCATCGAGTCAAACAGGGCGTTGCCCTGGAAGAGCATTCCGACTTTCATGCGGATGGACCTGATGTCCTTATCGTCTAGTGAAAACAGGTTGGTATCTCCGTAAAAGACCGCTCCTTCGGAGGGGCGGAAGAGCCCGATGAGTAGCTTCAGGAGAACGGTTTTTCCCGCGCCGGAGCTACCAATAATGAGGTTAGGCTTGCCGGCGTGAAATTCGGCCGAGACGCCCTTGAGAACGTGGTTGTCGCCGAAGGACTTATGTAGATTTTCCGTGCGGATCATGCTTCGGTCGGGATTAGGTCAGGAGGAGGGCGATGATGAAATCGAATAGCAGGATCAGGACGTTAGAAACGACCACTGCACTGGTACTAGCTTCGCCAAGTTCGATACTACCGCCCTTAACGTAGTAGCCAAAGTAGCAGCTCACGGAGGTGAGCAGGAAGGCGAAAACGCCCGCTTTGACGAACATGATGAATACGTAGCGGGGAACAAAAAAGGATCGAAGTCCAAGTACGTATTCTGTATGGGAAATACTGCCGGGAAGAACCGTGGCCAGGTATCCACCAATGATACTAACGAAAGCAGATATAGCTACGAGTAAAGGAATGACCAATACGGCGGCAATAACTTTGGGCATGATGAGGTAAGCAGCTGTGTTAACGCCCATGATTTCCATGGCATCAATGTGCTCTTTTTGCCGCATACCACCGATTTCGGCGGCGAGATTAGAGCCTACTTTGCCGGCCAAAACCAGGCAGGTAATCGTTGGGGCCATCTCGATGATGGTAATATCCCGGACGATGTAGCCAATGTAGTAGGACGGGATAAAGCTGTCGCCCAATTGATCTGCGAACTGAACGGCCGTTACCATGCCGATAAAAACGGAGATAAGTAGTACAATGAAGACAGATCCTACCCCGATGGCATCCATCTGGCGAACGGTCTCTTTATAGTACATAGAGAACCGTTCCGGCTTAGCGATGGCGGATTTTAGCAGCAAAATATATTGCCCGAAATTATAAAGGAATGTGTCTATCAGCATGTGTCGGCCGGATCGTTTTGCGGTGCGGTATGGGGCCCGTCCCCGCAGGCTTGCGGGTTGGTAGAACGTAGTGCCTGCCACTTAGGTTGGCGATATTACAAATTTAGTGCAAATCTGGGCGCGGCCGCAGGTGCAAGGTGAATATCTTTAAAAGCAATGAGAACCCCGGTTGAGGAGCTCCCGCTCCGAAAATTCGAGCCCAAAGGGCGAGCTAATACCTAATGGCAGGCTGCTGCGCGGCTGGTTTTTCGGAGTAGGAGCTCTTCAACCACTGTACACTAGTCACCTTGCTCCTTTACCTCCCTCTGCACCTGCGGACCCCGCTGAGCCTGCCGAAGTGTCCGCGCCGCCTACACCCGTTCTTCCGCCGTGGCCGGGACACTGATGTCAAAGTAGTAAGCGATCAGGCCAGCCACCACGTTGAGCAACCCGAGTAGGCTTTCCATCGGCTGGTTGATGAAAAGGTAGACCAGTGACCAGGCACTGAAGGCCAGGAAGATGATCTGAGGAAGTGGATAAAGGGGCGAGGAGTAACCCGCTTCTCCTTTCTTCTGCCACCGTAAAATGAGTAAGCCCAGCACCGCCAAAAAGGTGAATAGCTGAAGCACAAATCCGCTGTAGAGCAGGACTCTCTCGAAGCTGGACGTGAAGACCAGGAACAGGCTGATGCCCCCCTGTAGCCAGGTTGCTCTCTGCGGAATACCGCCTTTGCTGAGCTGACCAAAAGTGCGCCACAAATGATGGCTATCGCCCATCGCTCTTACTACGCGTGGCCCGACCCAGATCATGGCAGAAATACCCGTCAGCAATAAAATACCGATCAAAACACTGACCCATTGGCCCATTGCGGGGCCGAACATTGCGGCGGAGGCTACCTGCGCTACATCAATCTGTCCGCTGAGAGCAGCCGTGCCCGCTTGCCGTAAAAAACCATACTGTAGGAGCAGGAACAATCCACTAACCAACAGCGTACCGCCCACTAGTGCAAGCGGCAAATTTTTTCTGGGCTCTTCAATTTCTTCTACGATATACGCCGCGGCATTCCAGCCGGAAAAGGCATAGAAAACGCTGATCATGGCGACCGCTGCTCCTGGGGACCAGAGCGTACTCATTCCTCCGAAGGACCAGTTGACAACGGCGTCTGCCGGCGCGGGCATAAAGGTACCCGCCAGGCCTAACCCCAGCACCACCAGCAGTTTTACGGCCGTTAGCACGTTCTGTAAGCGGCTGGATTCCCGGGTGCCAAAACCATGAGCAAGCGATAAAATGACAATACTCATCACGGCCGTAAGTAGGGGCGGCCAGCCCGTCCAGGCAGCCAGATATTGTCCTACGGCCATAGCCGACAGCGCAACGGCAGCAGCAAAGCCAACCGTAAGGCTAACCCAGCCACTCAGGAAGCCCATGAGCGGATGAAAGATCTCGCTTAGAAAGTGCGCCTCTCCGCCGGAGCGGGGCAATCGAGTACCTAGCTCTGCATAACTTACGGCACCACACCAGGCAACTAAGCCGCCAATGGCCCACAGCAACAGCAACACTGAACCACTGGGGATCAACTCCAGTTGAAACCCAAGGGTGGTAAAGGCGCCCGTACCGATCATGTTGGCCACTACCAGTGCCGCAGCACTCCGCCAGCCGATTGTTGCTTTCAGCCGATTCATCGAAGTAAGAAACTGCTAAGCAGGAAGATTTCTGTTGTGGCGGCAGCGAGGTAACGTAGTTTTAACGTTTGGGGGCAGGTTAACAGGTTGCAGGTTACAAGTTGCAGGTTCTAAGTTGCAGGGTTCAGGTTGTATGATCCCTGCAACCTGCAACCTGCAACCTGCACCCTGAAACCTGCACCCTGCACCCTGCCTATTCCCCCCCACCAGCCCGGTGTAGAGCCGGAACCGTAATGGCAATAGCTGAGCCAGCGATAAAGCCTACCAGTACGTCGGTAAAAAAATGCTTGCCAGCTCTCATGCGCCCGTAAGCTACGGTTGCCGGGATGAGTGCAGCAGCTGCCCAGATGTAGGGTTTTGCCTTACTGTTGGGGTGTAAGTCACTGTAGAGTTGTGCCGTAGTGAAACTGAAGTAAGCGGAGGTTGCTACGTGCCCGCTGTAGAAGGAATAGCGGCTGGACTTTTTTAGCTTCGTATCCAGCGGAGCATCAGGGTTGTAGTTGTATGGGCGAGCTCGTTTGGCGACTACTTTAGAGAGGTTAATTAGAGCTGAGTTCAGCATCGCTCCCTGAAAAACGACCATTGCCATATCGTCGAAATTGTCTCTTCCGGTCTTATCTAACATTAGAAAGAAAGGACTGGCAAAACTGGTGAGTAGTAATTTATCCGTGAACTCATCAGAAGCAAGGGATAGATGTCGGGTCGAGAAGCGATCGATACCCGGAATCTTATCGAAATCCAACATCTTGATGTCTTCTTCCGTCATGGGTTTTACCCGACGATCCAGTAGCGTAGAGCCAATCGTTAGTGTACCGCCCAATCCAATCAAGGTCGCGTTCGTCGCCTTGCTGGGGTTGTAAGGACGAAGGCCCTGGGCAAATAAGCAGGAGCTGCACAAGAAAACAAGCAGGAGGAAGAAGGAACGATGGCGCATAATGATATTCAGCTTTTCGAAAGGACCCTGTTAGTCAATCAGGCTTCTAGCCGACAGACCACTAGGGCTACAACCGACAAAAGTAAGGGCTTGTTTGGCAGCAGATCATAATCCAAGGCCTAAGGCACTACGTTTCTCCCCGTCTGCTACGCTGTTTTGTGACCAATAAGGCGCGCGAACCTGGTGGCTCAGGCGGGCTACGGTGGTCAGTTTTTTACCACGACTTGGGTAAGTTTCCGTCCAGCCGCGGACGACATAAGGCGCTGCGGCATCAAATACGAACTCGACCTTCCGATCAATCCCTTCGTAGGTTATAGAGTAGCTTTTGAGCTTTTCTTCGGTGAACTGGTCGCCGGAGTACTCTTGCAGGCTGGTGGTTGCTTTCGCGGATGCATAGGGCTTATGGGTCATGAGCAGATAACCGGTAGCCGGAATGATGTTGAAGGACCCGGTAGGTAGGTTGTCCCAGCCGCTTCTGATGCGATTAAAAATTTCGTCTTCGATAAAATCAGCGCCTAAGCGTTGGTTTTGATCCGCTTCCCGTTCAAAATAAGAGCGAAGCTGGCTGTCCCACTTTTTGCCGCCAGCATAGTTGAGTTGGGTGAAGGTTTGTCCGCACCAGTCTTGCATACTGGTGGTTACCTTCAGGCTATGAGGTTGCTCATCCGTTTTAGTAGGGGTGAAGGTGGAGGTCATAACGGAGTAGTCATAAATTCCGGTAGTAAACCGTCGGATCATATTCGTCTTAATGACGGGGGTGGAAGCCGGGTTAGTGTAGTTGTCGTTTTTAACCTGCTTATCCGTCAGAAAATCTTCAGAAACGAAGATCAAACTGACCTGGCCTGGGTGAATTTCTCCGTAGCGGATTTGCTCGAGTTCGTAGGTGTTTATTTCAGCTTTTCCTTCATACCAGTATTTAGAAAGACCTCCGGAAAAATGACCGGGGACCGTAGCGGCGGTTTCTGAGGCCGTTTTGGAAGCAGTTTCAGCAGTGTCCTGTACGGTATTACAATTGAGTAGTAATAGTGGGAAAAGGAAAAGAATGAAGTAGCGCATACTTTAGAAACGTTCAAACGCCTCCCTGGTTTTTAGAGGCTTCTATGCTGCGGAACAGAACGCTGTTATCTGTGAAGATCAGCTCAATTATAGACTGTATAACAACTGTATTATATACAATTACAGATGTTCAAAAAAAGTGCCTACCTTAGCGACGATAGTTTACTAATGCACTCATTTTATCTTGTGGCCCCATCGTTACGATGGGGCCCAAGCTTTTTTTCTCAGCCCGTCATAGGGCAGTAAACTATTTACTCCCCATCACCGCCCATTCTTTATGCCTGCTGTATCAAAAGTACTGTTCTTTTTATGTTGGCTGATCCTGGCTGGCCATTTGTCTGCTCAGCGGGGGAATGACAGAGCAGGAGCTACCGCCGCTTTTGATGATGGTGTACAGTTCCTTCTGGCGGCGAAACCCAAAAAAGCCGCAAAGTCTTTTTACAGTTCCACCAGGTTGGACACTGCCTTTATTCCCGCACGTCGTTTATTGGGCGTAGCGGAAGAGTTAAACGGCAATCTGTCAGAAGCTGCAGGCGCCTACCAGTATGTGATTGAGAAAGATTCTTCTTACTCCAGGCTGATTTATTACCAGTTGGGTAAAATCTATTACCGAATGTCTCGGCCGGCATTGGCCCTACATTATTTGCTTAAGTTTGAAGAACTACAAGAGCGTGACCTTGGGGAGTTTGGACGTAATGGAGAGTCTGAACGACAAGAAGAATTAGCCGCTCTGGAGCGGCTAGTCAACGATATTCGGGCGGCAAGTATAACGCAGGACAGCTCGCAGTTTATCAACGTTACCAAGCTGTTTAATCTCGGTACTCCGGTGAACTCCTCCCGAAACGAGTACTTGCCTTTTTTTAGTAATGATCAGTCTGGATTGCTCTTCACCCGGCAGGGAGAATTGGGAGACGAAGACCTGATTAAAGGCAGAAGAGGAAACTTAAGCGATAATTTCAAAATATCCCGTTTTGCCAGTGTCAACAGTACCCCCAGAAAAGAGGGAATGGCAACTTTAGTTCGGGACGGAGAACGCATATTTTTTACCGTCTGTAATGACGATGAGGAGGAGCAATTTTGTAAAGTATACAGTGGATGGCTTATCAATGGTAAAATCGAAAGGGCCGAGAAGTTACCGGATTATATCACTGGTCGTACCTGGGTAAGCCAACCGGCCATTAGTTGTGATGGACAGCAGCTTTTTTTTGCCAGTATCCGGCCAGGTGGGGTGGGGGGCAGCGACATTTACCGCTGTATCAAACAGGACGATGGAAGTTGGTCTGAACCCAAAAATCTCGGTACTGGCGTCAATACACCTTTAAATGAAGAAGCTCCCTTTCTTAGCAATGACGGGCGCACGCTCTACTTTTCCAGTGAAGGACATCAAAATCTGGGCGATCAGGATATTTTTATGAGTTGGTGGGACGTCATTGAAGGCCGGTTTACCCGGGCCATCAATCTTGGTCCACCCGTCAATGGACCTCATCGTGAACTGGGGTTCCATCTTACCTCCGACGGAAAAACGGGATACGTAGCCAGTAACCGACCCGGCGGTTATGGTGGGTTAGACATCTACGGCTTTGAGTTGTCTGACCGGCTGAGTAGCCAGCCCGTCACTTTTGTTTCTGGTTACGTAGCGGATAGCCTGACTGGAGAGCCGATTCCCGATCAAAGAGTCCCCGTCACGGACGGAAATACTTACTACACCAACTATGAAGGGCGGTTCTTTATCTGTGCTCCTTCGGAAAGCACTTTGCCAATCACGGTAAACAACCCGGAGTATCTGTCTTATGAGCGGGATTTTGCTATCCCTAATTGGGCGAACCAGGAACCGTACAGAATCGATTTATTGCTGCGCACCGAAAAAGTAGTGGAGCCCCCAGCTCCACCTCCGCCCCCAGAAAGGGTGGATACCGTTAAGCTGAAGGCAAGAGTGGTGAATCGAAACCTGACCGTTCGGTTTAATTTTGACGACGCCAGCCTCACACCAACTCAAATCGAGAACATTGAGAAATTTGTCGTTTCGGTTAAGGATAAGCACATTATGCGAATCGTTGTAACCGGGTTTACGGATGACGTGGGCGATAAGGCTTACAATATTCGCCTGAGCCAGAACCGGGCAAAGGCCGTTGGTATTCACCTGCAAACAGCCGGAATCAAAGCCAATGAAGTGAAAATTGTGGGGATGGGAGAACTCAGTGGAGCCGGTCAACGTGCCCTGAACCGTAAGGTGGAAGTCTCCGTTCGGTACCGCGAAATGGTGGATCCCGACTAAGGGAGCTATATTTAATGGGAATTCACTTTAGGGTGACCTGCTGGTGATAACTTCGTCTGAACGACATAAAAATGAACAACTGGAGTCCGTAATCTTTTCTTTCAGAGAATTTTTTGGACTATTTTTTACACTGATACTATTTACTGAATCATGAAAACATTACTCACTCTTCTACTGACGGCTACGGTACTAACGCTTAGTGCGCAAACCGAAAAGCCTCCCTACTGCGAAGAAGGACCTGCCACCTATGGTAGTGTTGCCGCCATTCCCGGCACAACGACCGCTCCTCCACTTCCGCGGTTTACCACCACTCCGGTTACGGAGCATAAAATTCAGGTGGCGATTCTTCGCTACACAGATCCTTCCGAATATCCCTTTCACCCCAGCCTGGTGGCTCGATACCGCCCCTGTGAGCAAATCTGGGTTGTAGAAAGCCGGGATAGTTTTGCTGATCGGGCGGATGCCGTCAAGTTGCAAAACGAACTCAAAGCCCTGGGATATTCTGGTGCTTACATTACCGATTTAGTGGGTTACCAATAGAACGGCTATTTTTGTAAAAAAAATAAACCATGCTACAGATTTTAAAGGCGGCAACGCTTTCTTGTTTTGTCTTGCTACTATGTGCTTGCGGACAACAAACTGAGGCTTCAATATCAGAAGTTGAGGAAGTTAAAGAAGAAGTTGCCGGAACTTTCGGGGCTGATTTTCAGGCGAGTAAAGTAATTCCTGCATCGGATCTGCTATCAAGCTACTCCGCAGAAGCGATTGCTGATACCGTTATGACGACCCTTCGCGGCACGGTAGACGAGGTTTGCCAGGCCAAAGGGTGCTGGATGACCATCGCTGCCGGAGGTGAAGAGGAGATGATGGTAAAGTTTAAGGACTATGGCTTCTTCATGCCAAAAGACATCAGTGGCCGCCAGGTCATTATGAACGGAATGGCATATTATGAAGTAACCCCGGTTGATGAGCTGCGCCACTATGCTGAAGACGCAGGGAAATCTCCCGAAGAGATTGCTAAGATCACGGAACCTAAGCGGGAATTGAAATTCCTGGCGGATGGCGTGCAGTTGCTGGAAGGCGAACTGTAGTATGATAGTAATGATAGTAGTGGTAGTATGGTAGTACTATCACTACTATCACTTACTACCCTACTATCACTACTATTTCCCTCATGGACGAATCATTTTTTAAGGACCGCTACCTGGATCACCAGAGAGCGGGAGAACTGCCGTCTCCCCAACTTATTGAGGATTGGCTAGACGGAGTGCTGCAATTCCTGTTTCCGGAATTTAGTGCGGTTAAATTTTCGACCGAGCGTGCCTTTTCACTTCAGTACCAGACGAACGATCTGAAGCTGTTTACCATTTTGGACTCTCTTTCCAGCCGGCTGCCCAAACCAGCGGCAGAGATCAGAGCTGCCTTTGAGGCGGACTTGCCGTCCGTCTATGCTGCTCTGTCCGAGGACGCCCAGGCGATCCTGTCAGGAGACCCTGCTGCAAGGGACCGTACGGAGGTAGTGAGCACTTACCCTGGCTTTTATGCTTTGGCGGTTCATCGGCTGGCGCACTGTCTTTGTCGGCTTGGGGTTCCGCTTCTGCCGAGGATGTTGAGTGAAATTGCCCACCAAAAAACAGGCATTGAAATTCATCCGGGGGCAAAAATCGGACGCCGGTTCTGCATTGATCACGGAACGGGAATCGTAATTGGAGAGACGGTGGAAATTGGCGACGATGTTAAAATGTACCAGGGGGTTACGCTGGGTGCACTTAGTGTTAGCAAGGACATGGCTCGCACAAAACGACATCCGACCATTCAGGACCGCGTAGTGATTTATGCCGGAGCTACCATTTTGGGAGGGGACACGGTTATTGGCGAAGATTCTATCATTGGTGGCAATACCTGGATTGTCAAAAGTATTGGTCCTAATAGTAGAGTTTACTATAAAGCGCCCGAAAAAAAGGAGTAGGCGCTGTCGCTGGTGCAGTGGAGAGAATCAAAGAGCAGGGTGAGACGAGCCAGCCTTCCTTTGCTCTTTAAAAGAAATTGTTGCACCTGCGTCCGCGCCGTCTTTCGAGTCTTTTAGTCTGGTGTCACTTCGAATTTCAGAGGTTGTAAGGTGTAACTGGTTTAATTGGCCTCCAACACCTCTAATGTGCGGAGTCCCTACAAGACTACCATACTACCAGCCTACCTAAGTACCTTTGGCGCAAATTAGAGACCCGATGGTACGACTTTCCGTTAACCTTAATAAAGTAGCCCTTATCCGCAATAGTCGGGGGGCTGATTATCCCAATCTGGTAAAAGTGGCGATGGACTGTGAGCAATTTGGAGCACAGGGAATCACCATTCACCCAAGACCCGATCAACGACACGCCCGCTATGATGATGTAGCCGCGCTGAAAGCAGTAGTTACCACAGAACTCAACATTGAGGGCTACCCCGCGGAGCACTTTAATCAGATCGTACTGACTAACCGACCGCATCAGGTGACCCTTGTGCCCGATGAACCCGGTCAGCTTACCAGTGATCATGGATGGGACACCGTCGGTAAGGCTGATTTCCTAGAGGATGTGCTGGCGGGCTTTCGGGAAGCGGGCATACGAACCTCTCTATTTGTTGATCCGGACGAAAAGATGATCGAAGGGGCCAAAAATGTTGGGGCTGACCGGATTGAATTCTACACAGGCCCTTTCGCGCACCAATTTTCTACCGATCGGGCTGCTGCGGTTGCTCCTTTCAGTCACGCTTGTCGTTTTGCGCAAGAAATCGGGATGGGGATCAACGCAGGCCATGATCTTAATCTGGACAACCTGACTTATTTTGCCAGCCGGATGCCCGGACTTCAGGAAGTGAGTATCGGTCATGCGCTGGTAAGCGATGCCTTATATTACGGTATGGCCAACACGATTGCTATGTATCGGAGCTGTCTGGCCAACGCTGAAGCTCTTAAAGAAGGGTAGCGGTAGCTTACAGGAATGGTACATTTCGACTGATGAGAGAGAAATTTCGACGAAAAACGGCTGTTTTTCGACGTAACGGAGCACAATAAAAAAAATTGTTATTTGGTCAGGCAGCGAAATATTTTAACTTTGCGTTCACACTTTAGAAGAATATGTGTTTTTCAGTACATCTTCTAAACTTAGATTCAACAACGTTTACACGGTTTTCGGAACATTCTACTACACTTATCAAGCTACACTCTACATCCTCCCCCCCAAGAATAAACAACCAAAAGACATCTAGCGATCCAAAGATTTTGGTGGGTTAGCCCCATCCTTTATAAAACCATATTTCTTAACCATTTGAGACTAGTAATCAACTAAATTTCGACTAGAATGAAGAGAATTTCACTAGTGATTGCCATCGTCTGTCTTGCCTTTAGCGTAGCTATGGCACAGCGGACGATTTCCGGCGTCGTACAAGACGATACCGGTGAATCCCTTATTGGAGCATCCTTGCTCGTTAAGGGAACAACTTCCGGTACTGTTACCGACATTGACGGAAGATTTTCCCTGGCCGTTCCGGCCAACGCAGAGTTACTTGTTGTCAGCTACACGGGCTTTTCCACTTTGGAGTACCCCATTGGAACTGCCAGCGAAGTAACCATCACCCTCGCTGAGAGCGCTTCTCAGCTTAATGAGGTAGTAGTAACCGCCCTTGGTATCCGTAAGGAGAAGAAGGCACTCGGTTACTCTGTTGCTACTATTGGTTCCGGCCAGGTAGAAAACAGAGTAGAATCCGACGTGGGCCGTATCCTTCGTGGTAAGGCAGCAGGTGTTGATATTACCCAGACGTCCGGTGTTGCCGGTTCTGGTACGAATATCATTATCCGTGGTTACAGCTCTATTTCTGGCTCTAACCAGCCGCTGTTCGTTGTTGACGGTGTGCCGTTCAACTCTGCTACGAACACCGACCAGGGCTTCCAGACAGGTGGAGCAACGGCTTCCAGCCGCTTCCTTGACCTTGATCCTAACAACATTGCTGAGATCAACGTACTGAAAGGACTTTCTGCTACTGTACTTTACGGTGAGCAGGGTGCTAACGGTGTAATCCTCGTAACGACCAAGAACGGTCAAGGTGGTGCTGAAGCCAAGAAAGGCTTTGAAGTCAGTGTTACGCAAGGTGTTGCGCGTACTGAGGTAGCCAACCTTCCTGAGTACCAGAACAGCTACGGTAACGGTTTCTCCGGAAACTTCGGTTGGTTCTTCTCTAACTGGGGACCTTCTTTCGATACTCGCGGATCCAACGGTATTGATGAGAACGGCCAGATTGAGCACCCGCTTGATCAGGATCGTTACAACGCTGCCTTCCCAGAATTCGAAGGTGCTCGTTACGACTACCGCCCATATGACAACGTTTCTGAGTTCTTCCAGGCTGGCTCTGTGTACAACACGAGTGTCAACGTAGACAAGAACTTCGGCAACGGTATTAGCTTCAACGCTAACTACAGTTACCTGGACGATACTGGCTTTGTTCCTCAGAACACTTTCCAGAAGCACAACGCTGGTGTTGGTGGTAAAGTAGACCTGGCCAACGGCCTGAAGATCTCTACTTCCCTCAACGTTGTAAGCTCTGAGCGCGTTTCTCCACCGGCCTCTATTGGTTTCGGTTCTAACCCTGCCGGCGCTTCTGTTTTCGCCAACGTACTGTACACCCCTCGTTCGGTTGACCTTGCGGGTCTTCCTTTCCAGAACCCAATTGACGGAAGTCAGGTGTACTACCGTCGTGGCTCTGCTATCCAGAACCCACGTTGGGGACTGGCTAACATGTTTGACCGCGAGCAGGTAAACCGTTACTTCGGTAACGTTGCCCTTAGCTACAGCATCACGGACTGGCTGACCGCCAGCTACCGTATTGGTGTTGATACTTACAGCCAAATCAGCCGCCGTGAGATCAACAAAGGTGGTGCGCAGGTGCCTGATGGCCAGCTGCTTACTTCTAACCGTGACAATACGATCATTGACCAGGTACTGAACCTGAGCTTTGACACGGAACTCAGTGAGTCTTTCAACCTGAGTGGTATCATTGGTGTGAACAACCGTACTGACCGTTTTAACCGTACCACGGTTTCTTCTACTCAGCAGTTCATCTTTGGTCTCTTTAGCCAGAGCAACTTCATTGAGCACGTAGGTACACAGTTCGAACAGAACGAAGGCCAGGTGGGTCTTTACGGTAGTGTAACGGCTGGTTTCAACCGCTACCTCTACCTGACGGCTTCTGCTCGTAATGACTGGAGTTCTACACTAGAAGCAGCTAACCGTTCTATTCTTTACCCATCGGTTAGTGTTGCCTTCGTTCCAACGGATGCATTTGAGAGCCTCCAGGGTAGCCGGGTACTGAACTACTTGAAGCTGCGTGCCGGTTACGGTACTTCTGCCCGTTTCCCTAATCCTTACACCACCCGTCCAATCCTGGGTAGTTCTACCAACGTCAGCCAGACTCCTGGTGGCGCTGCATTGAACACCAACTTCGTGAACAACCGCCTTGGTAACACGAATCTGAACCCTGAGCTTCTTGGTGAGCTTGAGTTTGGTGTTGAAGGTCGTTTCTTCAATAACCGCGTAGGTCTTGACTTCTCTGTTTACGATAAGCAGTCTAGCGACCTCCTCGTTGACCTTAACCTTGACCCTGCTTCCGGCTTTACCGTTACTACAATCAACGCTGCCGAAGTATCTAACAAAGGTATTGAGGTTAGTCTGAACCTGATTCCCGTTAAGACTAAGGACTTCACCTGGGACATGACCTGGAACCTGACGTCTAATGAGAACGAAGTAATCAGTGTTGCTGACGGTGTTGATCAGGTAACCATTGCTGGTTACACCAACCTGGGTAACTTTGCCATTCCTGGCCAGCCATTCGGTGCTATTCAGGGTTCTGCCTTCGTACGTGGCCCCAACGGCGGCCTGCTCGTAGGTGCTAACGGTGAGTACCAGGCAACTAACGACATCGAAGTTATCGGTGATCCAAACCCTAACTACTCTGCGAACTGGTTGAACACGGTTAGTTACAAAGGCTTAAGCCTCAACTGGCAGTTCTCTTATACGGACGGTGGTGACATCTACAGTGTAACGACGGCTACTATGTTGGCTCGTGGTCTTACTTCTGATTCTGACTTTGACCGTTTCCTTCCTCTCATCCTTCCGGGTGAGGATTCTGAAGGTAACGCGAACACGGTTCAGGGTTACGTAGGTGACTACGGTTTTGCCGCTTTCTTCGGTGCGAACGAAGGTTCCATCTTTGACGGTACGGTTATCCGCCTGCGGGAGATTGGCCTTGGTTACTCTCTGCCTGCTAGCTTGTTGGACAAGACTCCATTCGGTAGCATCACGCTTCGTTTGGTTGGCGAAAACCTATACTACTACGCGCCCAACTTCCCTGAAGGGGTGAACTTCGACCCGGAAGTTCTTTCTCTTGGTGTAGGTAACGGCCGTGGCTTTGACTACCTCACTGGCCCAACGGCCAAAAAGTACGGTGCTACTATTAGCCTTACTTTCTAAGCAACCATCTTATCAGAAGACTACGCTACCCGCCGGAGAATTTAGGCTCCGGCGGGCAGCATAGACAAGTAATAAATATGAAACTATTCAAGAAAATTGCTCTGGCAATGATCGTCCTTTCCATGGCCGCCTGTGCCGATTTGGACGAGTTGTTGATCAATCCTAACGGTGTAGATCCGTCGCAGGCGGACGCCGTTTCTCTTTACAACAGTGTTCAACTGGGCTTCAGAAATGTGGCTTACAGTGGGGCTGTTTATAACTTCACTACGGGACTTTCCCGCATGGAAGCCGAAACGGGAGGTTTTACCTACGTAGCGACTCACGCTCCTACTGAATTCAGTGGCTTATGGAGTGCTGCCTACGCCGGTCTCTTCCCTGACATCGATGCTTACATTGCTATTGCTGAGCCACTTGGCCTTGACGCAGAAGTTGCTTCTTGTAAAATCATGAAGGCCTACTCTCTATTGATGATGGTGGATCTTTTTGACGACATCCCACTGAGCCAGGCAGGTATGGGCGGTGCTGACACACCAAACACGACGCCAACGGCCGATTCTGGTGAGGAAGTGTACGCTGCTGCAAACACCCTGCTCGACGAAGCAATTGCTGCTCTCGCTAGCGGCGAAGGCTTTGCAAGTGCGGCCTTTGATAACTTCTACGGTGGTACTGCCGCTGATTGGAGCAAGGTGGCCTCTACTCTGAAGCTGCGTACGGCAGTTACCACTAAGCTAGCTGGTGGTACTGGCGCTCAGGTTAACGCCCTCGTTGATGGTGGAGACCTTATCGTAGCTAACGGCGATAACTTCGAGTGGACCTACGGTACTAACCGTGCTAACCCGAACAACCGTCACCCGTTCTACAACAACTCTTACGAGAACAACGACGGTGCTTACATGTCTAACTGGTACATGTGGTTGCTGGCGGAGTCTAAGGGTTTTGTTGATCCACGGACGCGCTACTACTTCTTCCGTCAGGAGACGGATCTGGAATCTATCTACTCGGATCTGGACGGAGCGAATGCTTTTGACTGTATCCTTACCCAAGTACCGGACGTGGATTTCATTCCTCCTCACTACGAGGCGGTAAGTCCTGATATGCCTTACTGTTTGGGCAGCTACGACCTTAGTTACTTTGGTCGTGATCACCTGAACGGTTCTGGTATTCCGCCGGATGGAGCTATCCGTACCGTGTACGGTCTGTACCCCGCTGGTGGTAAGTTTGACAACGACATCGATAACGGTGACATTCAGAACGCTGGTACTGATGGTGCTTTAGGTGAAGGTGTTGCCCCAATCTGGCAGGCTTCCTGGACGCACTTCCAGTTGGCTGAAGCTGTTCTTACTATGGGAGCTAACGGCGATGCCCGCCAGCTACTGGAAGATGGTATTAAACTGTCTCAGGAACGTGTAAGAAGCTTCGAAGATAAGGTTGATGGTAACCGTATTTTGGCTACTGTTCCTACAATTGTAACGGTTGCCGACACTTACGTTGCTGATAGCCTTTGGACGGAGTACGTAGACTTCGTAATGGCGGAGTATGATGCTGCTGGTAGTGATGATGACCGCATGGCCGTCGTTGCCCGTGAATACCTGATTGCTCTTTGGGGTAATGGTATTGAGGGTTACAACCTGTACCGTCGTACTTGTCTGCCTGCTAACCTTCAGCCATCCATTGACCCGGCTGCTGGTAACCCATTCATCCGCTCTGCGCTTTACCCCGCTACGCACGTTAACCTGAACCAGAATATTACCCAAAAGGAGAACATTACCACTCCGGTATTCTGGGATACGAATGACGCTAGTTGTAACTACTAACCAGCGAAATTTGTCCACTTTGGATCCAGGGCCGGAGAAGTGAATCGTCCGATTTCTCTTCCGGCTCTGGCCAAAATTCTAACTTAATCTTCGTTGTAGTTTTCCAACTACAACTAAATCATACAATATGCTTAAGAAATTATCCTTTCTGCTGGCCGCTTGTCTTATCGTGATGACCGGCTGTAAGGACGACGAACTAGCTCCGGTTATCATCTTCAATGAATTGGAGATTGGTGCCTTCCCTTTCCTTAACGAACTTAAAACAGCCGAATTTGACTTGGCGGACCTCGCTGGTTCTGCTTACGAAATGGACGTTTACTTCGTTGACGGTGAAGCGGGTGCAAAAGTTGCTCAGTACAACATCTTCGTCACCTTCGATGATAACAACCCCGACAATGGTACCATAGAAGCTAATGAAATGCTCTACCGTTCTTTAACCCCAAGCGATTTTGCACCACTAGGTGACAAAGGAAACCTGGGTACGACGGTTCGTATTCCTTTCAGTGATGTAGCCGGTTTCGTTGGTGCAGGTGCTGAGGGTGCCGTTATTTCCGGTGACCGTTTCCAATTCCGTACGGAAATTGTAACGACTTCCGGTACTACGTTCAACTCCGTTAACTCTACCCCGGCCGTTACGAACGCCTTCGGTGGTATCTGGAACTTCAACGTAAACGCTACCTGCCCGCTCAGTGATGATGCTTTTGTGGGAGCTTACACTTGCTCTTACGGTGAAGTTTACGAATCGTTCCCTCTCTTTGGTGCGGCGGTTCAGCCCTTCGGTCCAGCTCCGCTGAGCCTTGGCGTAACGCTGTCTACCGTTGCGGGTTCTTCTACTCGCCGCTCTTTCAACTACGGTCCGTACCTGCTCCCAGGTTATGGCTTTGGTACGTCAGATATCACGCTTGAGTTCGCTTGTGACGTAGTTACTTCTACCAACATCGACTCTGGTGCTGGTTGTGGTTCTGGTTCTATTCAGGCTTCTCAGACAGGCGTTGCTTCTTTTGACCTGGTAGATGATTCTACCTGGACAATTGAGTACAATGACTTTGATCCTAATGGTGGATGTGGACCTTCTCCACTTCCTTTCAGCATCATCTTTACTAAGCAGTAAATGACTGATCGTTCCGTGAAAACGGAATTTGAATTCCGAAAGGGGTGCCGCTCATTGAGTGGTGCCCCTTTTGGTTTTATAATACCAACGGCAAAGCATCAATGATACAGACCCGCAAAACGAACAGGTACCGGTCTGCACCCGTTAGGCATACTAAACAATAAAGTATGCCATTTCTGGGGAGTCTCATTAAGACTGCACTTGACCTTAACGCTCAGTTTACTTCTTTGCCGGACCAACCCCGGAAAACGCAAGAGGAGCAACTGCGCTACCTACTTTCTACCGCCGAAGGAACTGCTTTCGGACAGTACTATGGCTTCAGCTCTCTTCTGGAAGAAGAGGATGTCATTTCAAGTTACCAGCGCCGTGTACCGATTTTTGACTATAAAACGCTCCAGCAACGCTGGTGGAAACAGCAGCAGGATTTTCCTAATATAACCTGGCCCGGACAACCAGGTTTTTTTGCGTTGAGTTCTGGCACTACCGGTAAAAAAAGCAAGCGAATCCCCGTCACGGATGAAATGCTGCATGTGTTTCGCAGTGTGAGCCAGTCACAGATCGCGGCTTTAGCTAATTTCGATTTGCCGGCTGATTTATATGAAAAGGATATACTAATGCTGGGGTCTTCAGCTGACCTGAAGGCGCATAAACACCACCTGGAAGGAGAGATTAGTGGCATTAATAGTAGTAATATTCCTGGATGGTTCGACGGCTTTTATAAGCCGGGGAAAGAAATTGCTAGTATTGACAAATGGGAAGAGCGGGTGGCTGCTATCGCTAAGGCTGCCCCTGAATGGGATGTAGTGGCCATTGCCGGAATCCCCTCCTGGGTTAGAATGATGCTCATAAAAATCATTGAAACGCATGGATTGGACACCATTCATGATATGTGGCCCAACCTTAAGCTTTATGCAACGGGTGGTGTTGCCTTTGAACCCCACCGGAAGAGTTTTGAGGCGCTGGTCAGGGAACCTCTTACTGTGATGGATACTTATTTAGCATCAGAAGGCTTCTTTGCCTTCACTGCTCGACCCAATACCATGAATATGCAACTGGCCGTTGAGCATGGCATATTTTATGAGTTTATTCCCTTTGATGAGCGAGGCTTTGACGAAACGGGGTCGCTGTTGAAAAACCCAGTTGTACACGACTTGGGAGAGGTAGAAGAGAATCAGGAATATGCACTACTGGTGAGTACGCCGGCAGGAGCTTGGAGATACATGATCGGAGACACCATTAAGTTTAAAGATCTGGAGAAGTACGAGATCGTGATTAGTGGGCGAACGAAGTATTTCCTGAACGTGGTGGGTAGCCAGTTGAGTGAAGAGAAGCTGAACGCTGCGGTAGGCGAGGTGGCTAAAGAGTTGGGAGAAGAGATTAATGAGTTCGCCGTTGCGGCCGTTAAGGAGGAGAGTGGAGAGTACATCCACCAATGGGTACTTGGCTCCCCTTCAGGAGCTTTAAACCCTGAACGAGCTAAAAGTCTTCTGGATGCATCCCTGCAGGAAAGAAACAAAAACTATCGGGTGGCGCGTGAAAAGGCACTGAAAGGACTTGCTGTACGGTCGGTTAAGACCGAAACAATCTATAACTGGCTCGAAACGGGTAAGAAAAAAGGAGGACAGATTAAAGTCCCTAAAGTAATGAAGGAGAAGATGATGCGGTCTTTGCTGGGGCATTTGGAGAAGCTTTAAGGGGGGCTGTCCACTGGCCATTGGGAAAAGGGCTTAGCATACCCATCTTCGACAGGCCCTCAGCAGAGGGCTTCAGGAAACCTCTCCCCAACCCTTCTCCGGTAAGTTTGGTCTCTGACCAAACGGAGAGGGGCTAGGCAAAACGCTACGCATTTTAGTGGTTAAACCTGTTTTACCATTTTATGGTATAAGAATATCCTCCACTATCAGATTTCCCCTGTGAGGTTTCCTTCTGCGTAACGGTGCCCTTGATCTTCCCCGTGCTAGTGTAAGTCACCTGAAGCGAGTTGTTGGGTTTAACTGGTGTGGCCGTTGCAGTAGGCTTCTTCACCTTGGGGAGCTTGAAGTGGATGTTGATGTCTTGATGAATCCGGACTTTTTTCTTGCGATCTTGCGGGACGTTCCATCGCATTAGTTTGACCACCCTAATGGCTTCCTGGTCGCAGCCGTGGCCAAGGCCTTTTTTAACTTTAGCGTCGACCACTTTCCCGCGATAGTCTAGGGAGTAGCGAATAAGAACAGTGCCCTCCACTTTGGCTACTAATGCTTCTTCTGGGTACTTCAGGTGCTCTGCCACGAACTTTTTCATAGCAGCGAGGCCACCGGGGTAGACGGGTTTGGCGATGTGAGTTGGACGGTTCTTTGCCATTTTGTTTGGGCGCGTTTTGCGCTTTTAGACGATGGTAAAACGCGCTACGCTCGTTTTACCTTAGACGCGCTACGCGCTTTTAGGCGAAAAAATCGCTGCGCTCTTTTTTCTTTTAGACGGCTGTTGGCCTTTTAGGTACTACCCCATGATTAACGTTACAATCATGGCTAAGGTTAAGCCTGCCCTGCACCTGCGTCCGCGCCCTAAATTGGGGAAGTTTACGATTGATGACCGGCTTGTATTATATTACGACAACAAAACTTGAATCGTGCAAATAAAAAAAAGTAGTAAAGAATACGACGCCGTGATTGTCGGCTCCGGGGCCGGTGGTGGCATGACCGCTAATATTTTAGCGAAAGCCGGACTGAACATTGCAATTATTGAAGCAGGCCCCTATTTCGATCCCGCGGATCCTAAACAAAAGACCCAGCTGCGCTGGCCTTGGGAGAGTCCTCGGCGTGGTGCTGGAACCCTACGATCTTTTGGTGATTTTCACGCTGGATACGGCGGGTGGGAAGTTGAAGGAGAGCCTTATTCTACTGTCGACGATACCAAGTTTAGTTGGTGGCGAACGCGCGTACTGGGTGGGCGGACTAACCACTGGGGGCGGATCAGCCTACGATTCGGACCCGATGACTTCCATCGGAGAGATCTGGACGGACTGGGCGAGAACTGGCCCATCACCTACGATGAGATTAAACCTTACTACGATAAACTAGACAAGATGGTTGGCGTTTTCGGTACCAACGAAGGCCTACCAAATGACCCGGACGGGTTCTTTCTGCCACCACCCAAGCCCCGCCTGCATGAATTGATGGCGGTGAAGGGAGCCACCAAGACCGGTATCCCGATGATTCCCGGCCGCTTGAGTATGGTGACTAAACGGATCAATAAAGACCGAGGAATATGCTTCTACTGTGGGCAGTGTTCCCGCGCTTGTTCTGTGTACGCAGATTTTAGTGCCGGTACTGTTTTGATCTTTCCAGCCATGAAAAATGGAAAAGAAGGTAAAGGCGGACAGGTGGATCTTTATGTTAATTCAATGGCACGTGAGGTCATCACTGATGGTAACGGTAAAGCAACCGCAGTAAGCTATATCAGTAAGGATGATCGCCGGGAATACCAGATCAAGGGCAAGGTTATTGTACTGGCGGCATCTGCCTGTGAAACCTCTCGCCTTTTGATGAACTCTAAAGCCCCCGGCCACACGGAAGGCCTCGGTAATAGCTCCGGCACCCTGGGGCGTTACTTGCACGATAGTACTGGAGCTGGAACCAATGCTTTCATTCCTAGCCTAATGGACCGGGATCGTTATAATGAAGATGGGGTTGGCGGAATGCATGTCTATGCACCTTGGTGGGGCAAAAACAAGAAGCTTGATTTTCCGCGTGGTTACCACCTGGAAGTTTACGGTGGTATGGGCATGCCGAGTTACGGCTTCGGCGGTGGCCACAAGGCTATACAGAAAATGATGGGCTATAAGCCTGGAGGCTACGGCAACCCATTAATGAAGGATGTTAAAGCGCATTATGGAGCTGTTGTTGGCTTTGCAGGCCGTGGTGAAGCCGTGGCACTATACGACAATTACTGTGAAATTGACCCTGGAAAAGTAGACCAGTGGGGAATTCCTACCCTCCGGTTTCATTATAAGTGGAGCGACCACGAACGGTTGCAAGCGAAACACATGCATGAATCCATCCGGGAAATACTCACTAATATGGGAGGTATACTCTTTGACGACGAGATTCCTTCTTATGAAAAAGATCACGGGCTACTTCCGCCCGGCGCGATCATTCACGAAGTAGGGACCGCACGCATGCATAATGACCCCAAGAAGGGCGTAACCAATAAGTACAGTGCACTGCATGAGGTACCTAATGTCTACCTCACTGACGCATCCGTCTTTACTTCACAGGCAGACAAAAACCCAACCTGGACGATTATGGCCCTGGCCATGCGAGCCGCTGAACATATCATCTCCGAACGCAAAAAAATGAACATCTGATGAATCGCAGAACAACCCTCAAAAATCTCCTGGCAGGCGCAGCGGGCGCTGCGCTGTTGAGCAATGCCACCAGTTGTGAATCTCCCGTAGAAGCGGGTGCCGTTAAAGCGGAAGCTGCAGGCTATGGCTTACGCTTTCCGCATGAGATCAAGCATGATGCTCGGATTGCGGCGGATAGCTTCTTTACCGACGCTGAGAAGGTCGATTTGGGCATCCTGGCAGATATCATCGCCCCAGGCACGGAAACGGAGCCTAAAGCAACGGACACCGGTATTGTCGATTTCTTTGAATTCATGGCACTTGACTTGCCGGATTACTACCAGGGCATCCTACGGGGCGGTATCGGTTGGCTGAATATTGAAGCAAGCCGTCGCTTTGATCGTTACTTTGTGGACCTCACCCCCGCGGAACGCATTGAAATCATTGATGATATTGCCTACCCAGAAGAGGCCGAAGACACAGAATTCGAGGCTGGTGCTGCCTTCTTCGATCGCGTTCGCTATCTCACCCTAACGGGCTATTTCACTAGTGAAAAAGGCATCAAAACACTCGACTATCAAGGGAACTCGCCTAACGTGTGGGACGGTGTACCCCAGGAGGTGCTGGATAAGCATGGTCTGGAATACGATCCGAAATACCTGCCGCAATACGTTGACCAGTCAAAGCGGGACATCCAGGCAGAGTGGGATGATGATATGAACCTGATTACCTAGTACAGTGTAATTTAAGTATTCGCTGGTTTCTGCTTGGTCTTTTGCCCGCTGGCGTCATGAAAAAACAGGTCCGTAGCTACGGCTATGCACCGATTTTTTCATCTAACCAGCGACCAAAATCCCGGCGCAGAAACCTAACTCAACTTATGTTACACTGTACTAGTGACCTGTGTCTGAACCTGATAGCTTAATTGAGTAAAGAGATTAAGGAAAAAAACTCCATTAAGCTATCAGGCTATCTATCTAAGATGTACCTTTGCGCCGGGCAGCACACGGTTAGCTCCTCCTGAACTCCCCCAGGGCGGAAACGCAGCAAGGGTAGGGGGTTGTAGCGACCGGTGTGTCTGCCTTTTTTTGTACCCCTAAGGGAAGGATTTTTGTCCTTTTAGCTTACCTTGTACGGCGTACTAAAACCAATAACATGACGAAGGGAAACATTGACTTAGGGCTATTGGTCCTACGACTTTGGTTTGGGCTGGAGATGGCCTTTATGCACGGGTTACCGAAACTGATGAAAATCTTTCGTGGGGACATGACCTTTGCTAACCCGATTGGGGTAGGGGAGGAATTGAGTCTGATTCTTGCCGTTTTTGCGGAGTTCGTTTGTGGCTTACTAATAGCTGCTGGTTTTTTTACACGACTGGCTTGTATTCCCTACCTGATCACGATGCTGGTGGCGGCCTTCCTCGTACATGGCGGAGACCCTTGGGGAAAGATGGCTTTTCCTCTTATGTACGCCGTTGCCGCCATTGTGTTATTGCTCACGGGGCCAGGGCAGTATAGTCTGGATGGGCGTTTTTATGGAAAGGAAGCTACTTAGTAGGGCTGCCTTATTACAACGCTTAATCGAGCAGATAATGATCTTTTATTAGGCCGACTAAGGAATCCAGGTTCATTTTACTGGAACCCTCAAGGAGGATTGGTTGTTCAGGATGACTAATGTCATAAAGCGCTGTAGTGCCATCTTTTTTGTGGACGCTTAGCTGAAAGAGCCCCCCAGTGTCTTTGAAAATAGCCGAATAGGTATCTGCTTCAGATTGATATAGAGGTGAAGCATTGTTGGCGGAAAAAACAGACTGTCCTTCCCAGGATTCAGGCATTGGGAGGCCGAGCAAATCAATAACCGTAGGGGCGACATCAATCTGACTATTAACACTGCTAATGGAATCGTTAGGAAAGGTTCTGTTTCCGAGATAAGTGAGGACAAGGGGAATCCATGTTTCGGGCATTTCAGTGCTCTTGCCATGCCAGTAGCGATTGTTCTCCATTAGTGCCTGTCCATGGTCTGAGGTGATAACAACTAAGGCGTCTTCGAGGTAGCCTTTTTCTTTAAGGGCCTGCAACGTTCTACTGATCTGATGATCCAGCTGCCAGACTCTGTTGTCATAATTATTGACCATTGCCTCTTTCCCGATCTGTCCTACTTTCCATTTAGCGGGAGTGTATTTTTCGTATTTCTGATGGAAGGCACCCGTTTGGTGGGTAGACATGAAATGGAAGTAAAAAAAGGCTGGTTTTTCTGAGGCAGGTTGGACTTTACTCAGCCCCGCTGGAATAATGGCCATGTCGTCTGATGCAGATGCCATCTTGACTTCCGGGTCGTTTTGATAGGTAATTCCGTCGTAGTAAAAATCTATTTCGTTGCCGAAATACTCACGAATATTATAAAATTTGCTGAAAAAGCCACTTAGTATAAAGTTGATGTCATAGCCTTGTTTACGGAGTGCTTCATGAAGCATAAACCGCTTAAGGCTTAGACGCTCTCTGGAGGCCATCGTTGCTGTAATTCCAGGATAAGAGTGAGAGCTAACGGAAAAATAGCGGTGATGGGTAATAGATTGAGGTAATTGGGATAAGGAGTCAAGCGTTGGAGATATTTTTCTCGAATAACCATAACTACCGAGTCGGTCTGCTCTTAGAGCGTCACAAATTATAAAAATAACGTTTGGTTTGTATGACGCAATGGCCTGAGGGTATTTCTGTAGAGCTTGTTCATGTTCCTGCCCAAGGTCAATTACCTTATGCGAGTGCTGGAAACTTACAGGTTGCAAGAAGGAGAGTATAGGGTCGTATTGGGTTCTGGTAGCGCTGTATAGCTTCTGGTGTACAGAAGGTATGTTGATGGTAAGAAGAAGATATAGTAACGGCAGTACTAGAATCAATGCACTACGGAAGAACTGTTTCCTACTGCTTAATGATTGAAGACATGTTCTTTGCTCTTTGTCTAACCCGGGTGAAATTTTGAAAAAAGCCAGGCCTAATAGTAGGCTGGGCATAAGGCATATTCCAATTAGCACGGGCTTTGAAATGGGAAGTTCTTTCCAGAGGTATGGAATTTCTTTGAAGTTGTCAAAAATTAAAGCATAATGCAAAGGTGTACCCCAGTTGGTTATACTTAAGTAGTAGATGAAGTAAAGAGTCGCAGTAATCATTAGTGCGACGGGCCAGAAGAAAGTTAGAAGTAGTTTGGATTTTTTATGACGGAACAATGAGGTGCATAAAAAACTTATGGCCATCAATAAGTAGAGGGTAATGCCTAAGATAAGGGCGTGATAAAGAGCCGACTTAAAGTCATTGCCTAGCTTAATACAGATCAGCGTGTTAAGGCACATGAAAAAGATAAAAGCCACGGCTGTCAGACCTGTTAGTAGCGGCTTTTTTTCGATAATTACCTTAGTCGTACTCATATCCGAAAGGTAATGAGGAATGATGAAGTTTCAAGATTATATTCGCAGGATGAGGCTATCGGTCATTATTCCCACATACAAAGGTATAGATACGATTAGTCGTGCGATTGACTCCGTTCTGGCGCAAGCGGATGTTGTAGATGAGTTACTGATTATTGATAATAACCCAGGAGAAACTACGGAGATGGTTCTTCGGGCGTACTTAGAGCATCCCCCCGTTCCGATAAGCTTGATTCGGGAAAAAGCTCAGGGAGCGGCCAGAGCAAGGAACGTAGGCATCAGAAAAGCTCAGGGGGAGTGGATTCAATTTCTTGACGATGATGATGAATTGCTGCCAGGGAAAATCGCCCGGCAATTGGATTTGGTGTTGCCAACTACAGACTGGGTAATGGGGAAAGGGGAAATGGTAAATCCCGACGGTAGTAGTGTCGTCCTTGAACTTTCACCTGAGCCTTGGAAGGGGTTAGTGTTCAACGGAGGTTTGGGAGACATGAACTCCAGTCTTTTTCGGCGAAAGACTTTACTTGATCTTGGTGGACAAAACGAAGACTTGGTGAATGGAGTCGATATGGAAATGTACTTCCGTTTACTCCAATATGGAGCCAATTGGATACAGGACCATGAGCGTTGTTCTTACTACTATAATCATGATGGATTCCGATTGTCTCGACAGGTACCCCGTGATCTGGTCCGTAGAGACTTGGAGTTGAAAGTGGCTGTCAGGAATTATTTGGAAAATAAAATGGAGGATTATTATAAATCGAATAAAGCTTTTTTTGAAACAGCCATTCTTCGTGGGATTTCCCGACAGTTTTCAGTTGATGAAGTAGCGGGAACGAAAAGTTATAGAAAATACTTTTCTACCGGTCTGCCGAAGGCGTTAGATGTTACCGTTTTGCCAAATGGAGTTTTGGTTTTTTTGTATAAACTGATTGGGTTTCCCAATACCGAATTATTAAGATCCCGATTGAGACGCTTAATCAGGTAGACTGGAGACGTCTCGTCCTCGATATTTTCCCCATGCATTCGCTATGTTGCCGATAGTGTCCAATACGGCATTTTGCCAATAGTAATTGTCTCGTACCAAAATTTTAATAATAGATTTTGGAGTGGTGATAAATACTATTGTAATTATTTTTTTAAAAAGATCTTTCAGGGTGAAAGGGTGACTGACAGAAAGTGAATTCCATGCGACCCCATGTGAAAAAGACATCTTTAGTTGGTTCGCCAACAGGTGCTTTCGGGGAGCGACTAAATGAGACATTTTCATGTCGGAATTGAAATGTAGTAAAAGCCCCATGCTTCGAGCCCTGTCTTGAATTTCATCTTCCTCTCCGTACCCGAAGGAGGTAGCTTTCATGCCAAGTTCATGGTTAAAATTTCCAATGTCTTCAAATGTTTTTCGCCGGAAAGCGAGGATCCCTGCGCTGAGATATTCTCCCGGTTTTATTTTTGTTAATCCATCCTTAAGTACCGCTCGCTGTGGACTAGAGTAGATGGCCTTTAACCAACTGGGGGGAGTGGATTCGAAGTGATGGAAATACATTCCGCCAACAATATCTACTTCTTTATTTTCAAAAGCAGAGAGGGTGGCTGATATCAGATTTCTGTCCGGAATGGCATCGTCATCCAAGAATAATAGGATGGAGTTTTTAGCTTTCTGAATGGCCTTGTTTCTGGCAGAACTAAGGCCGATTACGGGCTCTTCATAATAGCGGGCATTAAACTTCTTCGCAATGGCAGCGCAGTCTACGTTGCAGTCATTGTCTATGACCATAATGGTGAAGCCGGAGATGGACTGAGCCGTCAGGGCCGTCAGGCAGTCTTTAAGTAAGCGGTTTCTCCGGTACGTACAAATGGCTACGGTGATGTCTTCTGCTTTCATGTGCCTATCTTGCCAACTGCGACGTTCTTTACCCTGGGCGATGGGTGAAGATTTAAAACAACGATGAGTGAAGATAGTACATCTGTCAAATACACTTTATAAATTGGCCAGGAGTTGGCTGGGGATCAGACTGATTGATCCTTTAGAGATCTTTTATGACGTTGAGCGCAGAATCATATACCCGATTATCTCTAAGTCAGGAAACTCTACGGTAAAGCTTAAGGTTATTCAGCAGTGGAACCCGGATTATGTAGGGGAGTTTCCGGGGATTCACCGGGAAGACCCTTCGTTATTGACTAAGGGTAAAGTACAGCGGCTTTTTTTTTATCGAAAGCGCAATTATGTAGAATTCTGTCGGGGTAAATCAATCGTCCTGTTTATTCGAAATCCGTATGAACGCTTTTATTCTCTTTTTCTCGGGGTACGATCAAAGCGTAACATTCTATATAAAGACCCCGCTGGTATGCATGGAGTTGTACGTATTTCTGAGGGGATTAGCTGGTCTTCGTTATTAAGATTTGTTGCTTTTGTCCCAGACAGCCTGGCCGACAAGCATTTTCGAAGGCAAACGCTATTCTTGGGAAAGGAGGTGGAAAAAGAAGCCGGTAGTATCAGAATACAGCTACTAGAAAACCTTGATGGTGCTTTCCCTTTAGAGGGTTCTATTCAGGGCAAAGCAGAGAGATTGAACGTAAGCAGTTCCCGTATACCAACAAACCTCCAAGATGAACTCAAAAGTCATAATGGATTTCGACGCAGGTATGCGAAGGATATTAGAATTTATGAAGATTTGCTGCTCTAGTAGAGCATAGGACAAGTTAGAACTCTATCGTAGTATAACGACTTTGCCTAAGTCCCGCTGGAAGAACTGACTCACACCAGTATCGTGTTTCTTCAACGTATTTCCATTACCATCATCAGTAATGACGCGATAGATATATACGCCGTTGGCCAAGAGGTCTCCATATTCATCAGTGCCATCCCATTCGAAGTCTGTTTGGTGTGTTCCTATTTTTAGACTTTCCAATTGAGCAAGGTCAACATCTCTTACAACTCTTCCGGAAACGGTCATGATCTGGATTCGGAAAACTTCCGGTGGTTCATTACCGGTTAAGGTATAGACGAATCGGGTTTTGGTCGTGAAAGGGTTCGGGTAAGTCAAAACGTTGGAAACACGCTGTTCATTGATGACTTCAAATTCCTGGCGGAAGGCTAGTCGTCCGGTAGCATTGTTGGACCGGTCTCGACCAATGACTTCCAGAATATACCGCCCGTCAATTTCAAGGTTAGGGCGGAAGTAAATCTGTGCCTCATTGTCAGCTGCAGTGGTGGCTGGCACGAATTCCAAGCGCGTATCATTAAAGCTTATCCGTTCTTCCGCACCATTTGGGTCAGTCAATACCAGCCTATAAGCAGCAGTGTCATCTAGTAGTAGCTGGCGGTTATCATCTCTGATATCAACCAGTATTTCAGGGCTACTGCTTACTAAGTCTCCTTCCCTGATCCGCTGCCCGTCAAAATATACCTGAAGGATAGGGTCAATGACATCTTTATTGAAGCTAACCCTGGTATTCAGGTAATTATTAATAAGGATTTTCTCTGGCTGGTCTTCTCCAGGGTTAAGAGTTACTTCTAACCTTAGGTCGCTTGTATTCTCATCCGTTGGAATATTGAAACTCACCTCACCTCTGGACTGAGGAGGGGAGGGAGGGTTAAGAACCTGCCTGCTTGTGAGCTGATTGCTTTCGTCAATAACGTCGAGTTGAATTAAAAGGCTATCAAAGCCGATCAACGAAATATTCTCATAACCTACGTTAAAGATGATAGGCTCGCCTTGCTCCAGGGAATCAGGAGCAGAAAAAACGTACTGTGGGTTGATGGCAACATCTCCATAAGGAATGTGCCCTAAGTACAGATGTCTTAGGGTGGGAGCCGACCGTCCTTCCTCGTCGAAAAAGAGCACTTCAGCTCTCATCTTAGGGAAGTCATTTGGGCTGTAGGTTGATATGTCTAAGTTGAAATTCCTGGAAGTTCTATGATCTATAACCTGATCGACGAGGCGGCTTTCGGTACCATCCGGGGAGATTCCCCAAAGATAAAGGAGTATGCTATCGGTCTCGCTTAGGTTTTCCGGGGCCAGGTTAAGGGATAAATTTGTCCAGGCTTTTGCCGGTCCCACTTCTTCTGACGACCAGCTGCCTTCTGGCCAGTTGCTGAAAATTTGGGTTTGCATTAAAATGGTGTCCGTAATGTTGGTCGCAATTTCTTCTTCCAGTAAACCCAGGTCCTGCTGGAACGCCATTACATAAGGTACGGGTCCGCTTTCGTTCAATCGCCTTATGTGCTGTGCACCTTGCTCTTCCAGTACGTCGAAGATAGTTTTTCCCGTAGACTCCTCTGGAGTATTCCAACCATCAGTAAAGTAGTTCGGTAGGTTTCTTCTTTGCAAAGAATAGAGAAAAACATAGCGCCCGGAAGGTATAGCTTCCGTTAGAAACTGAACCAACCCATTTCTACCCGCAGCAGTAGAAGTATTGAAGTTCCAGGTGGTAGATCGTCTCACAATAGTGTTATATAAACCAGTGGATAAGTTGGGGTACCACTTACTATTATTTAAACTATCTATTACCAAAACGGAGATTCCTGATCTTATGTGCCACTGAAATGGGGAGTTTAGCCGCTGAGCACCCCGCATGAATCTGGGCATATCTGCACCGGAATAAATGGCATTAAAAATTCTAATATCGGCGCTTGTTCTTGCAAAGTTCCAGCCTTCAGAGAGTGTATCGCCGAAAACATTGGTAAACTGACCGTCGATAGTTTGCCCGGGGTCCTGCATGGCCCACCCAACTTCTTCTGCTGACTGCTCCGCTAACCAGGTGAAAGAGCTTTCACTCCAGATATAACCTGCTCCTTCTGTGTAAATAGAGTCTGGACTAATTCTCCAATAATAGGTTGTACTGTCAATTGGGGTGAATCCTGGTTGGTATCGGATAACTCCACCGGGGCTATTAATTCTTCCGCTGGAAAGCAAGTTGGAAAACGCTCGGTCATCTGAAACCTGAATTAAGTATTCTCTTTCAGCGGCTAGTGCATTAGTGGTAGACGAAATCAACTCTATCTGCCCTCCGATAACGGCGTAAGGCGGAGGGAAAGCGACCTTCGCTGTATTGGCAATAAAGGTTAGTGGGACTCCGACTCTCGTGCCACTTTTGAGTTCGTTATTTTGCTCTGCCTGAGGGGCTGGCAGTTCAATGATTTCATTGTTGACGTCGATGGTGACAAATATCCTGTTTAAACCAACCGATGGCAGGCCCTGGCTGGGTAGCTGAATGTCAACTATGTTTTCATAATCAGGAACCGACACTCTTTCTTGATGTAATTCAAGTACTTCACCACTGGGTAATTCCTGGCGGAAATTTAGGGTGACGCTATCCTGATTTCCTCGCTTACCAAGGTTGAGCATTCGTAAACTTATCTCATAATTAGCCTCTTGTACGGGAATGACCTCGGGCGTGAACCGAACCGAAGTGGGGTCGATGATCAAGTCGGGACCCGGATGCGGATGCAATCGGTAGGCGGGGTCACCACTAATGGCAAACTGCTCCAAGAGAATAGCAATACTACGAGCCGAAGTATTGCTAAAGCTTTCAATGTTTTTACGTAATGCATCTCCTATCCCATTACCGTACTCTTCGTTGGCCGTAAGCCGGTATAACTCGTCGGCAAAGCTACCAAGCGCGCCGATAAATCCAACCCCTTTTGAGGCCGCAAAGGCTACCGCACCTTTATTAGGCAGGAAAATGAATCGTTCACTAATGCTCCTACTTTTGGTGAAAGCATCACCACTGTAGCAGCCCAGACTCAACATGTAAGGATACTTACCCCGGTTGAAATAGTTGTCGGGGTCGTCAATACTGAAGTCAAAGCCCTGACTACTGGAGTGGCCATAAAAAGTAATGATGGCCGTTCCATCATTGATGCGGTTGAAGATATCATCCTGCTGACTGCTTTCAATGGGGTCTGAACTGGTTTTGAAAAAAGAGGTGACGTTGGCACCCATCTCAGAACTTTCAATGGTGGCTTCGAGCCGGGCCAGGTTTCGTTGGATACTGAACTGTTCGCCTGCGCTACCTCCACCCCCCAGGTGCATGACTTGCTTCATCCATTCCCGATCCTCAATGGTTTGATCACTAAGGGCTATTTGTGCTTCAACCTCTATGAGTTTTTCCAGGTAAATAGCAACTTCGCTCTCAGAGATGGCTGCCAGTCGACCGGTGGATAGCAGAGGGGTTACGTTTCCGAGCTCGGCCGATAGCAAATTGTCGGAGGCCGGAAAGCCAAAGGATGGAATGAAAAATGTAGCCTGTTCGCTGGCCAGTTGGTCTGGACGGCGAATATCAGGGTATTCCCGTCCCTTACCGATTATAAAAAGGTACTGTAGGTTTGGTGAGGAGAGGCGGGCCGCCGCGAGGTAGTTGCGAATAGCCATGGGATGATTCTGAACACCGTAACCAAACTCGTCGAATAGGTCTTCGGTATTTACAACGTGTACCCGGTAGCTTCCTCCGGCAGCACTCCGGCGGTAATCAGCCATTTGCTGAATGGCGGGCCCATTGAGGCGACGGCTCGTAAGGATGAGGTAATTCGTTTGGCTATCCGTTGGAAGGGTAGTGCTAAACCGATGAGAAGTGGCGGAAGCCGGGCTCAGGTAATCGTTTTCGGATACGAGCTGATAAAGGAGTGTGTCATTGCTGGCCGGTAGATCGAAAGTGACATTTCCGGAGGCAACAGAGCCACTAAAAAATTCTTCGCTCACTGGAGAGTAGAGCCGCATTGCACCTGCGTCCGCGCCTACTCCCGTTAGTTCTAGTCGACCATTGCCCGCACGGGCGGGAAGCTGAAAATCCCTTAAACTCTCTTCAAAGACCGGATTAGCGGGGTAATAAATATTCATCCAGGCCAGATTGGCCTTGTCCTGGTTACTAGCGGTGCCCGAAAATGACACCTCAATTTCTTCACCGTTCGGGAATACACTGAAATCCGGTTGGTGCATGGTCCAGTTAGGTGCCTCCCAAGTCGTTAATAGGTTGTTGTCTACTTTAATTTCCTGACTATGATTACCGAAAGCAAGACCAAAACGAAGCGTAAGCCTGGCTTCATTTCCGTTCGCTTGGGGCGTTGCCAAAGTGGTCGTACTTTCTACGTTTCCATTAGAAGAAAGTAAATCACTACTACTTCTGCTTCCGAAACCCTCGACGGGCTCATAATGAGAGTAGTAAATGCTAGCTCCTGAAGAACGACTGTAGGCCTTAGTCATATAGTCTCCGAAAACGACTTCTGTTTTTCGTAGAATTTCATTAATCGGAGCCAACTGTCCCTGAACCTTTGCCTCCAGGTAAAACGGACCACCAACGGGTGCCAGACTAAGGTAATAGCTAGCCGTATCGGAGTGCATACTAAAGCGATCATTGAGCTGCATGTCTTCCGGCGACTCAAAAAGATGTCGATCGAGATCTCCCCGGTTTTTTTCTCCGTAAAAGACGATCCCTTCGGCGGTGACTTCAATCGGAACTGCCTGTCCTTTATGATGAAGTGTCCATTTCTCAGTGTTGCTCGAATTTAGCTCCAACCCAGCGGCAGCAATTTGCTGAGGAGTAATCCGGAACACACCGTCTTCGATAATACCGACTTTCAGATAGTCACGATCATAATCGATCCATTCCTGACCATACAATATCTCACCACTTGCGGAAGGCATTTGGGCGAAAAGTGTGGTAGTGAGTGATAGTAAACAAAGCGTGTAGAGGGTGCGAAACATATCAAATTCGTTGTAACCTGCCAAAGGGACTGTAAATATAACGAGGAAGATAGTGGATCGTTGCCTAAATTGGTAGTAGCTTTTGTCGGGAAGGAACAGTTCCGGAAAGGCGTAAGCATATTGTTGGCGCGCACGCAGGTGCCAGGCTGGTTTTGGGGCAATGCGTCCGAGCGTACTTTAGTTGGTTAGATCGGGTCAAAAATGGTGTGGAATCCAGCGAATATTTATGGGGTAATTCCTTTTGGAACCAACGATAATACTTTCCGGGTGTTTTAGCTGGTGAACAACCGGAAAACAGGCCCGGCTTAAAATACATTTGCATGCTACTCCCGCCAAAAATTCCGCTGTTTGAGGTGTTGAAGAACCTGCCCCAAATGGCTGGCCAGCCCATTGAAGTATTCCATGGTTACGTTGAGAAGTACGGCCAAAACTTTATTCTTAAAATGGGGGCAAGCCGACTTACCCATTTGACCGTTGATGCGGAGGTGATTCGTCACGTTTTACAACGAAACCACCGCAACTATGAGAAGAGTGAGATTCAGACGACTCAGTTAGCCCGGTTTTTGGGTAAGGGGCTTTTAACCAACAGCGGGAAAGACTGGCTTAAGCAGCGACGTCTGATTCAACCTGGGTTTCACCGCCAGCGCCTGAAAGCGTTGACGGAGGAGATGCAGGGGGTTATCCAGCAGCAATGTAAAAAACTGGACGCAGCCATCACCGACGGGCAGCCACTTTCTTTACATGAATTCACGCGGGGAGCGGTGTTTCGCATCATT
>CALIGP010000114.1 GCA_938021455.1 uncultured Lewinella sp.
CGGCTGCTTCGTAGCTTTTTACCACGGATTTGCACAGATTTATTTTTCCAATCTCACCATGCTGGCATGCCGGAAAGTAATGATCTCTGTTCGTAAACGCAGCGGGAGAGCCGGATGGACATCCTAAAAATTCTATCAAAATTCTATTAATCCTAATCTCCTTTTTCTCTCGCAGCCAGACATTAGCCAGTAATAACGAAGCTTCCCTAAGCCCGCACCACCACCATCCCCTCCGTCAGCGGATCGAGTGCCTCGATGAGCGTTTCGAACATGGCTTCGCCTTCTTCGAGGTAAACATTGAGGAAGTTATCGGTACGTTCCTGGAGGCCGTTTTTGGGGAAGAGTTTATCCTTCATTTCGCGGATGATGTCAAGGGCGTCGGAGAATTTAGTTTTCTCGATGCGGCGGAGCCGCGTCTCGAACTGGGCGATGATTTTGGACTGGCGGGCGTGTTCCGCCAGGGCAGCCTTCTCGAGGGTAGGGTCAATGGCGATGGACTTGAGGGCCATGCTGTTGAAGAGGTCCGATAGCTGCGCCAATTCCGGGGTGAGGGACAGTTCATTGGCGGAGTGCTTGGCTACGTAGTCGCGAATGATCAAGTCGGGCTCGCGGAATAGCTCCCGGTAGTCAAGCTGGATGCGGTTGAGTTTCTTCTGGCTTTTGGCGTCGATCCACAGCACGGAGTTACGACGGATGAGCATCGGGAAGTTCAGGCCGAAGGCAGCGAACTGTTCCTTCCGCTCGAGCCAGTAGGCAATCTCTCCACCACCGCCGATGTAGGCGAGGTTGGGAAAGATAAGCTCCTGAAAGAGCGGTCGCATAACAACGTTGGGGCTGAAGCGCTCGGGATGATCGTTGAGCTCCTGACGAAACTCCGCTTCGGTGAATAGCTGGCTGGTGTCGAGAACACCGTAGACACCGTCTTGAAACACGATTCGGTCCCGGCGACCGGGGCTCAGGTAAAAGAGGTTGATGTCGCGTGCGTGCGCCTGTCCGGAGAAACCAGCGGCGGTAAGTTCAGCCTGCGCTTTTTCGATGAGTGGCTGACTGAGCTGTTCAAATATTTCCCGTTCCATGATGGGGCGGAAGGCGGCTTTGAAGGCCGTGCGGCTCATGTCAGCAACAACGAGGCCGTATTTGCCGAAGAGATCGTGTACGAAGGCGACCGTAGCGGCGCCGTATTCCTCGTGGCTGCTGTAGGCTTTGTGGAGACGACGGTAAATGTCTTCCGGGCTGAATTCACTACCAATAATTTCCTGCAGGGCGCTTAGCGCAGGTGCGAGGGAAGCCGTGGAGAGCCGTGCGACGGAGCCGCCGGCTTCTGTATCCCACTCAATCATTCGCCCGTGTAGACGGGTATGATTGATTTCTTCAAAGTCATGGTCTTCGCCCCCCATGATGAAAACGGGCACGATGTGCTGGTCGGGATGACGCTCGTTGAGCTGTCTCGCCAGGTTAATCGTAGAGCAAATCTTGTGGATAAAATACATCGGCCCGGTAAAGAGGCTCGGCTGGTGAGCGGTGATGACCGTGAAGGCATTGCCCTCTAACAAACTTTGCACCTGCGTCAGCGCCGCCTCCGTATTCTTGAGCCCCGCGTACTGTTGTTGCAGCTCACTGACCAACAGCTGCCGGTTTGTATTGTCCTTCGCTTTGTCTTTCATCACCTGCGCAAAAGCGTCGAGATTGACCTCATACTTGAAGAAAGGCCGAAGGCTATCTGCTGCCGTAGCGTAAGCTACGTCTCGTTTTGAAAACTGGGGAACCTCCGGGAAAGGAATACGGTCGATTGGCATGGGCGTTGGAATGTGCAGTCAGGCGGAATAACCGCTTGATAAGCGGTTAAGTTTAGCGAGCTCACTTTATCTTCGCCCCGTGCCAGATTCTACTCCCTTACCGTACGCAACTTTTGTCGACCGACTCATTGCCCGCATTATCGATGTGGCCATTGTTACGTTGCCGATTACCTTAGTAATGCTATACGCCATTGCCGTCTTACGATCAATGCCTCTGGCATTGTTGTGTGTCGTCGCCGAAGCCGTTTACAAACCCGCCTTCGAGATTAACAGCGGACAAACCATCGGCAAGCGCCTGCGCAAGATCAAGGTCGTCAGCCAAAAAGATCAGGGGGAGATTGACGCCAACCAGGGGCTGATGCGGTTCCTGCCCTGGGCCGCCATCGCTTTTACTTCGATCTTCATTTTGATCCGCCACTTCCAGTCGCCAGACTTCATTGAGGTAGACTCCATCGAAAGCTACCTGCTGTTTTCCCGCGAGCACGTCCTGGGGGAAAACTTCCTCATCGCCATGATCAATTATCTGCCGCTTTTCTCCGTCATGTGGATCTTCTCCGATCCGATGCGGCGGGCGCTGCATGACCGGCTGGGGGGTACGGTGGTGGTGAAGGAGGAGGGCTAGTTCTTTGGTATTTTGGTTCTTTGGGCTGCCGCATGTTGGAGGTGGCAAGGCGTGATTTAGGTTGAGAGGCTCCCGAAGCATGCATTTATGGTTAGCGACTATTCTGCACAGCCGATGAGAAAACTAAAAAAGGCGTTGCAAAAGTGAAAAACTCACTCCTGCAACGCCTATCGCGTTTTTTTCGTGCGGCAGCCCAAAAGACCAACGCACTAAAAGCCCCAAAGACTACTCTCCCGTAGGAAGGGCCTCTACCATAAACGTCCGGGTAACCGGGTTGAGCGGAGCATCAACGGCTTCGCCGTCTTTCATCAGGGTTAGCCTAACGGTGTTTTCGCCCATGGGCAGACCCTTTAAGAAGTAGGGGCGCCATTCGGTGATGTCGAAGCTTTCCTTGCCGTTTACTTCAGCTTTGACCATATAGCCGTCTTCGCCGAGGGTGACGTTAACGGGGTAGAAGTCGAGCATGATATTGTCGGTGTTGGCCTTGCCTTTATAGCTGCCCTTGGGGCGGCTGTAGAAGAGCATGGGGTCTTCGATGTCGGTCGTGCTGGCAAAAGCACCATCCTTTACCGTGGCCATCACGGCGCGGTGAGCGGCGGCGGTCTTGATGGACTCGTGGTAGCTACGGCTAAGGAAGGTCAGGATGTGGTGGTCGCCGTCGGGCAGGGCCTGCTCGAAGGTGGGCTCGTACTTAGCAATGTAGGGCTCGTTGTTGATGATCAGGTGAGCGTGCTGTCCTTTGCCGGAGTTAGCACACATCAGGGCACCAGCGTCGGGTGTTTGCTGGGCGAATTCGTAGCCAGTGGCAGTGTACATGAATTGGCCGCCTTTGTACTGCCAGTCCGTGATGGTGGCATCCGGAAACTCTGCAGTAGCGGGCATGGGGCTGATGGTGACGGCGTCGGCTGACATCATGTCTCCGGCTTTGTCCATCGTTTCTTCGGCCTTGTCCATGGCGTCTTCCGCCACGTTTTCCATTGTCTCGGTGGCGCCGCCACAAGAGACAATGAAGAGTCCGAGTAAGAGTAAAGTAAAAAGATTGGTAATTCGCATAGTGTAATTTGTTGGTTAATCTAAGACGCGCTTGGCGCGTTCCCTATTATAAAGGTAGGTAGTACAATCTGCAAGGCTGCCGGATTAGTGTTCTTTACGGACCAGCTCGCAGAGCTTTGTAGCACAGGTTTGGGTTGTGCTTCGCAGCTGCCTAAGGCGGTTAACCCAGATAAGGCATATCCCCTCGATATCGAACAGATTGTTTACCTGCCCCTATAAACGTTTAAATCAACTTTAGTTCGTGAAAACCAGCCAGGAAATAGTGGAAATGCGGGTGGATGGGATGGATTGCAACAACTGCGCCATGTCCATTCAGCGATTTCTGGAGCGGAAGGGCTTTGAGGAAGTGCTCGTCAACTTCCAGACCCGCGAGGTACGATACCGCCGTGATGATAGCAGCCTGGACGTGGACGGCGTCCGCTCCGGCATCCAGCGTCTCGGTTTCACGGTCGTGGAAACCCACGATGAATCGGGGCAGGAGAACCACAGCCAGAGCTATGCGCACGAAAACAAAGCCCGCCACCGGCTATTATTCTGCGCCGTCCTTACCGCACCACTGCTAATCGGCCACCTGCTGATGACGCTAGGCGTCCACTTGCCGCTGATGCACAATCGCTGGCTACAACTGGCGCTGGCCGGGCCGGTTTACCTCGTCGGTGGGCTCTATTTCGGCCGCTCCGCACTGGCCGGCCTCCGCGAGCGGATGCTGAACATGGACGTACTCATCTTTCTGGGCGCAACGGCGGCCTTCGTCTACAGCATGGTCGGCTTCGTGTGGCAGAACCCGGATTACTACTTCTTTGAGACGGCCGCGACCATCATTACCCTCGTGCTCGTCGGTAACTGGCTGTAGGCCCGCGCCGTAGAGCGGACTACAACGGCCATTAGCGCACTGACCGATCTGCAGGAAGAGACTGCGAATGTGATTACGGCTAGTGGCACGCTAGTTTTGCTTCCCGTTGAAGAAGTCAGCGCCGGGCAGTATTTGCGCGTCAACACTGGCGATAAAATCCCGCTAGACGGTGAGTTGATCGATGGTAATATTACCGCTAACGAAGCCATGCTCACCGGCGAGAGCCTGCCCGTAGAGCGCAGGGTCGGAGAGGCGGTACTTGGCGGAAGCATCGTCGCTTCTGGCCAGGCGACCTATCGCGTTACGGCGGGCTATAAAGACGGTACGCTCGCTAAGATCATTGAGCTCGTCAAAACGGCCCAGGCGGATAAGCCGAGCCTGCAGCGGCTGGCGGATCGGGTCAGTGCCATCTTCGTGCCAGTTGTCATTGGCATAGCGATACTCACCTTCCTCATTGGTTGGGGCACGGGCTACGCGACGGCCACTCAGGCGCTGATGAACGCTATCGCCGTGTTGCTCATCTCCTGCCCCTGCGCCATGGGGCTGGCGACACCGACGGCCGTCATGGTGGGGGTCGGACGACTGGCGAGACTCGGTGTATTGATCCGGGGTGGCAGTACGGTGGAACGCTTTGCGGGCATTGAACGGGTGGTGTTCGATAAGACGGGAACGCTGACAACGGGCGACTTGCGGGTAGACCACTTTAGCGTAGGCGCGGGAGAAGACGAAGGGGCCATCCGTCGTCTGATGTACGATATGGAGCAGTACTCCAGTCATCCCATTGCGGCGAGTGTGCGGGCCTATCTCGAAAAGGAGAAACTAGTTGAAGCCAGTGAGGAATTGACCGTTGAAGAAACCGCCGGCTTAGGCTTGCGGGCTACGAACAATTCGGGAGACGACTATTATCTGGGCGCAGCGCGAAACTTGCCTGCGGGGGTGCAGGTGCCGGAAAAAGCGGCCGTAGTGCTGCTGAAGAACGATCGCTTGCTGGCCTGGTTGAGCCTTAGCGATGAAGTGCGTTTGGGGGCGCGGACGCTGGTGCAAGGTTTGGTTAAAGAAGGCATTGAAACCGTACTGCTCACCGGAGACCAGCAGGGGAAGGCAGACGCTGTGGCCGAAGCATTAGGCATTGATACTGTCTACGCCGAGCAGCTTCCCGCCGATAAGCTAAGCAAGATCGCTACCCTCAGTGCTGAAAAACCCACCGCGATGGTCGGTGATGGCATCAACGATGCCGCCGCACTTTCCCGCGCAGATCTGGGCATCTCCCTCGGCGGTGCCTCCGCCGCGGCCCTGGACGCCGCGCAGGTCGTTCTTCTACGCGACGACCTAAGCCTCCTTACTGAAGGTCGACGCATTGCAGGGCTTACCCTGCGCACCATCAAAGAAAGCCTCTTTTGGGCTTTTAGCTACAACATAATCGCCATTCCCCTCGCCGCCTTCGGCTTCCTAAACCCCATGTGGGCAGCCCTCTTTATGGCTTTCTCTGATGTAGTGGTGATTGGGAATGCGATTCGCCTCAAGGGACGTTAAGTCACCTTGCTTTGCTCTTATAACTTAGGTTTCACCTAAGTTAGCGCCTAGTGCAGTGTAAAAACGTTAACGCCTACTCAGCTCTCACTACTCCCGCTCATGAATAGTCCCTTCCTTGAACTTTAAGGATCCTCCGGGCTTACGTCTCAATACGGCCACTACCTCAGCGGCAATGGACAGGGCAATTTCGTTGGGCGACTCCGCCCCGATTTCCAACCCGGTAGGGCTGTGCAGGAAAGGCAGTTCATCCAGATTGATCTCCGTTAAATCATCGCGCATTTTTAAGTAGCGCTTCTTAGGGCCGAGCATGCCCATATAGCCTGGTTTTTTACGAGCAAAAATGGGGAGGACGGTTTTGTCCCAATTGTAATCATGGGACATGAGTAAGACGGCCGTATAATCATTGACGGGTAAGGTGTCCGCCTCTTCGTATTCAACTACCTTGCTGGCGAGTTGAAACATCTCTTTTGTCATTTTTTTTGCTCTGCCGACGAGGTAAGACTCCCATCCCAATTCTTTCCCAACGCCGAGCATGGCACCAACGTCATAGTTGTCGCCAACGATGATGAGTCGGGTTTCCGGACGAATAAATTCAACGAGTAGCTTCATTTCCAGGCCCCCTGCTTCTACCCGGTAGACTTTCGATTTTCGACGGCCGGCCACTTCATCAATCATTTGCTCCAGCTGGCTACTTTCAATGCCACAGAAGGGGAGTAGCGGTTCCTCCCTTAACAACAACTGTCCTTGTCCCAGCAAGCCACTACCATTCGGAGCGTCAATAATTTTTAACATCACGGAGGGGGATTCCGCTGCCGTAATGGTTTTGAGTTGTTCAATCTCGTTCGCCTTGTCCGTTGGGTCGATGGGAGTAAACAGCACCTCTATCCGGCCATTACAGCCCAGACCGACACCAATCTGCTTGTCGTCGTCATCCATCGTATCGTAGACAACTTTGGAGGCCTCCCCTTTGAAAATAGCTTGTTGAGAGCGGCGAAGGGCGTCTCCTTCCAGGCAACCTCCACTGATTCCCCCAATCCATAAGCCACTACTTTGCACCAGCATCCGTGCCCCAATGCGGCGGTAAGAAGATTCCTCGACATTCACTACGGAAGCCAAGGCTACTTTTTCTTTTGACCAGTCAATATTATCGTAAACACCAATGATTTTTCGGATTTCTTTCATAGTCGTTTTATCCGTACAACCGGCTTTTAGACACGCTCCATAACCACAGGTAAGGTACTGATTTTAGGTAGGGGTAACCAAATGTACGATTAAATGAAAACGACAATTTGGGCATTGACAGTAGGCATCAATGACGCTGCCACGCTGTTCGTGACCTTTCTTGGACGGGGAGGTGGTCTGGAATGTAACTCGGTTAAAGGGGCAGCGTAAAGTCTTTAACTTTACGGACGCGTTTCATTAAGTGAAAAGTAAAAACTATGAACTTCTTGTTGAAATCCATTTGCTGTGTTTTCTCATTGCTTTTAGTGAGTTGTCATTACTCTTATGAGGGCAATGAGGAAGAAGGGGTAGTTGGTTCGGAAATTGAGTATAAGCTAGCACCAAGTATACTTGGAAAAGAGATAGTTGAGGCGCAGGTAGATTTTGTTAGCCCACCCTTTAGGGCCAATAATGAATTCAATGTATGGTATGAAATTTCTATCGTGAATAGTTTTAAAGATAGCCTTACACTGAATTCTATTGATGTTGTTAATGCCGTTGACGGAGCGGAATTGATAAAAAGCTTTGATGAGAACTATTTGAGAAGAAATTATATTCATTTAGGAAGGCAAAGTGCAAGTGGCAACCTAGTTATTGGTCCTGGACAAAAAGGTGTCGTAGCGTTAAGAATGACATTTAGCGAAGCATTGGAAATTCCTAATATCGTTTTTCATCGGCTACGATTTGGAGCTGTCAGTAGAGATGGGGCAATCGTAGAACTGACTTTTGAAGTGGCTTTGATTGAAATCCCGGCCCCTAATTCAATTTCTCTAGGGTTGCCTTTTAGGAAGGGCAAATGGTTTTATACCGCAGAGAGTCATAAGGATACGAGACTAATTTCACAAGGATCACCATCGTATGCACAACGGTATGCTATAGATTGGGCTTACCTTGAAGATGATGGCGTTTTTGTAAAAGGAGACTTAGAGGACAATAAAAGTTACCCAGCTTATGGGCAGGAAATTCTTGCTGTTGCAGATGGTGTTGTCAAAGAAATAAAAGACGGATTTCCAGATAATATTCCGGGGCAAATAAACATCAAGATTACTAGAGAGACAATATGTGGTAATTATTTAGTTTTGGATATAGGAGGTGGTGTCAATGCTGTTTATGCACATTTCATTCCAGACAGTTTTAAGGTGGAAGTTGGCGAAAAAATAGAAAAAGGTCAGCTTATTGGATATTTAGGGAATAGTGGTAATTCTGATGGCCCTCATTTGCATTTTCATTTAGAGACTAAAAGCTCTGTGGCCTTAGGTGGAGAAGGAATCCCATATCACTTTGAAAAATTTAGGCAGCTCAAATCTTTTTCGTACGAAGATCTTGCAACTATGTTTGGAGGCGATAAACTAGATTTATCTGATTCAGTTAACGAAATTAGGTTGAATGAATGGCCGATACGAAATGGCGTTGTTGAGTTTGAATAAGGCTGATTGAGGCGGAGTTATAGCGCGTAGCGGACAAACATGGTGATAAGGATTTACTTTTCATGGGGCTATGGGTAAACTGGGATATCATTGTGAGATTAGTTTTAACGCGTTCTCTCACGGTATATCAGTATTTTCGCATAGACCCTTAAGGCAAGCCCTAAGCGGTTTTAAAAAATGACGTACTTCAGAGGTCGCAGGAACCATCTATTTTACCCAAAGAACCCTTCCGTGAATCGTTACTATATTCTATTCCTGACCGTGTTCCTGGCTGCCAGCTTGAGTGCACAGCCCGACCGAAACCAAATGTTCGCAGCAGCCGGATATGTTGGGGCTAATTTCACCCAGATTCACGGAGATAATTTCTTCGGCTATAATAATATGGGAATACGCTTTGGGATTGAAACACAGTATCTGTGGAAGCCAAAGTACTTTTTCAGCGTGGGGATAGGCTTTTCTCAGGAGGGGGCTCGTCCGGACCTAAAGGAGGTAGATGAAGAGGGCGGGAATGCTACCGTGCTCAAGTTGTCTATGGTAGAAATTCCTTTGCTGTTTAATTATCGCTTGGGCGATGAAAAAGCAACCAGAAAGAAAGATAATCATGCTTTATATCGCAGTACAACCTTACAGGCAGGCGTTAAACTGACTCGCTTAGTTGGTTCCCGAACCCTCAACCGCGGCTTTTTCGATCAACTGATACAAAGTCCTGTCTACACGGAGGCGGAAATTGACTTTCAGGATTTTGATTTTGCCGCAGTAGCTGGCGTTACTTTTCCTGTAGGGCTTAAAACCGCTATTTTTTTACAGCATAGTTTATCGCTAAAGGGGCTTTACGCAAAGGATGACCTGGAGCGGGTAAAGGGCGGCGCCTACGAGGTGTCCCAACTTCGTCCTTATTCCTTGACGATCGGTGGAAAGATTGTTTTGTATTGATTTTGATAACCAAACCAAAGAGTTGAAAAATTGCTCCGTCATATTTTTGCTTCCCTAGCAAAATTTTTGCACCCGCGTCCGCGCCCAAAAAATGTCCAGTAAAGAACGAGGGCGAGGCCGCAGGTGCAAAGTAGGTTGCAAAGCAATGTTTACCTGCCAGCAGGGTTTCAATCGTTAATGACAATCTTGCGGTTAAGTACTTCACTTCCCATCTGAGTGGATAGGACGTAGACACCGGGTGTGGAGATTCTCACCTCTTTTCTCCAGGTTCTTTCGTTTTCCATAGGCTCATGTTCCCAGACTATTCTTCCCAGATTGTCGACGATGGAAACTTTTACCTTTTCCAATAGCGCATTGTCTATATCGATCGTGAAAAGCTCCCTGGCCGGATTCGGAAAGACCTGTACTGCGGATGGAGCGCCATGATATCCGATGATGATTACTTTTGAATACTCGAAGGTGGCGTCATCATCAATTTGCCGGAGGCGGTAGTAGTTTGATCCAACCATTGGGCTAGGATCAACGAGATCATAATGGTTGATTTCGTTGGCTGCGCCTTGAGGATCAACAAAGCCGATCACCTGCCAGTCTCTTCCGTTGGCTGACTTTTGAACCTCAAAGCCAGCGTTGTTTATTTCGTTAGCCGTCATCCAATTTAGCAGAATGCTTTTATCGGCAAGCTGCCCGTTGAATTCCATGAACTCTACCGGAAGCGCTGAACGATCTCCCTGCCGGCTAACAATGGGGACATAGCCAATTTCCAATCCAGCGGGAGGGGTAACGATCAGGCCGGCATCCAGGCCCACGAGTGTACCACCGGTTGGTGCCGGTAGGTATTCGTCCGATGAGCTCCAATTCGTGTGAATCATCTCGACCCTGTTTTGCAGGGCTACCCTCATATCGGCAGGAAGGTTGGCGTGAACAATGGCCGGTTGATCTACGAAACGATACCAGTAATAAGTCAGATGTGTTCCATCTCCGATGGATACGGTAAACGGTCCTGCGGCTGGCCCGGGGCTATTCCATGGACTGTTTTTGCTAAACAGATGAGAGTCAGGCTCCAGTGGGGTAAGGTAGGAGAGTTCGTCATTTCTGGGCGTTGTTTCTGGTTCAGTGCTTAAGAGCCCGGAGGAGGCAGGCACTTCTGCCATCGGTATGGCTTCCCATTGGTTCGCTTCGCTTAGCTTATAGAATTCTGGCATTTTAAAGCCGGTATTCACTTCTTCAATGATATTTGTATTCCACTCATAAATAGCTGCTTTCCGATCGGTACTCATTTTGATTTTGGCATAGTCATTTTGATGGATGGGAAAGTCAAGCTCAGGGCCTTCACCCGTGTAAATGGCAGCATCTACAGCTTCGGAATCCATATTGTCGATGGCAAAGTCAAGCTGGATCGTTCCCGTAGGATTCAGTTGTGTTGATGGTGCCGGGCCACCGTTAAACCAGCTCTCGACCTCGTTCCACTTAGCATCCCTCGAGTAGATGCTGATGTCTCGAATGATTTCAGAGCTATTATCCGTCGTTTTAGGATAAACTGGAGGCAGTGTCCGCGCATATGCATCGCCAGCATTGTCTACGCCAATGACAGCGGGTGAGGCGGAGAATTCCTGAGCAAAAGACAGGCCGGGGTCTGATGGGCGGGAGTCAAGGAAGAGCCCTTCATAAGTAGGATCATCCAGGACGGTTGCGGCCCAAAAGGTAGGAATGAAGAAGGCAACGGGCCCTTTGAAATTGGCTGCATTCAAGAACAGGGTCCAACACTGGTTCCCGGTTTCCCAATTTACGCCGTTGGTTACGGACATGGGGTCCGTCAGCGGCAGTGGGTGGTAGCCATAGCCCAGGAACTCTCCGTTGGCGCCTTGCTCCATATTTAAGCCGTCTGGCGGCCAGAGTAGGTTGGGGGAGAGTTGGGCAACACCGTATTTCCCGCCGGGGGTGTCCCAGTCGCGGTGTCCGTCAGCTCTATGGTCAGTGCTGCCGGCACCCGGTCCGTTAGCCGCAGCATCAAAGCTATGGGCAACACCTCCCATAATAAACTTAGGGATGTTAGTAGCAAAGCGGGTGTCTCCCCACCAGCCTAGTCCGCCTTCAATGGTGTTGTAGAAATCAGTAGGCGTATCGCCGGTATGCCTGGGGGCTACCCAGGTGCCTTGTCCCGTTTGAAAATTTTCCCAGCCAGGGTATTGTTCCATAAACGGCCAAACAGCGGAATAAAAGGAATAGCCTGCGCCAAAGGTATTATCATTTACGGGTTCCGTGTTGAAATAATTAAAGCCGTAGCCTGAGCCCTGGAAGGCGCCCGCTTCCCCGTTCGGTTCGTCCGGGTCATCAACGCTGCCTACTTCAAGGCATACATTATCCAGAAATACACTGGCATCGTTATTCCGGAAACTAAACTCTATTGCGCCATTGGTAATCGTTGCCTCATTATGGGTGAATGACAAGGTATAGCTCTCTTTGGTCGTGCCCAGGCTAACGGCGCCTCTGAAGTACTCCGTAAAGGGGGCTTCATTAAGGGAAATAATAAGCTCAATGGATCTTGGCGCTGCGGCATAGGCGTCGAAGTTAATAGTGTAGCTTTCCTCCATACTATAAGTGAACGCTCCCCGAGCAATGCCTGCATCAACTTCATTGATGTTTTCAAAGGCTGCTTCTCCGTTAGTGCTGGAGGCATCACTACCCCAGGTCCACCACCCGTCTAAGTTTTCTTCAAATTGGCCATTAGTGATAAGTTCACAGGAGACAATAGGGGCGCCTGCACAGTTACAAGTTCCGTCTTCCACGTCGTTAGTGGTTAATGGGTTACCATCATCGCAGGGCGTGCCGGCGTTACTGCAGCCTGGCACACCAAGCAACACGTTCATTCGCCGCCCCATCTGGTCACCAATCCTCAAGTAGCTCTCGGCATTATTATTCCAGTGGTGGAGGAAGTCAGGCTCTGGCGATAAGGAGGCGTCCCGATAGAAAGGACGGGTGTCTACGTAAGCGACCTTATCATGGCCCTCATATAAGGCCGCACGTATTTGAGCAGGCACAATCTGGGTTTGTAAGTTATGGACCCAGGTTCCTTCTGGTTCAAGTTCTGTTCCGCCATTACCCGCCAGTCCGATAACAAAAGGCATATTCGGTACATTCAGGTCGGTTCTGACGTCGCTGATCAGGTTGATGAGATTTTGCTCGTATTCGTCCATAAAGGCTTGTTCATCGCAATCGTTCCAGCCCTGCAACCAGGCCATGCCGGCAATTTCTACGTTTCCGCCGGTAAACTGTGGGAAGTTCGTGGGGATATTGTCTATTGCCTCCGCGATATCCGCCAGCATCTGGCTGTAGTACGCGCCGGTGGTTCCACCGGAACTGGGCGGTCTGAAGTCTACCGCCAGGCTTTTGCCTCCCCAGCAGGTCTTGATGATCAGGATTTGATCGTCCGTTTCTGGCCCCAGCAGGTTTCCGAAGCCATATTCTGGGCCAATATGGTTGTCGGAATAACCAAAGCCAACCGTTAGTTCACCCGTGAGCAATTCGCTGTCATCGTTGTCGTAATGGACCCAGACGTCTTCTCGGGTCGACCAACTCCCGTCTGCACTCCGAACGTAATCGAATTCTGCTGCGCCACCATTATCCATGAAATGGGTGAGGGTACCATTTATGTTCGCGGGAGAGATGTCGCCATGACCCTGCATGTTGGATTGCCCGGCCATGATGAAGACCTTGATGTTTTGTCCTTGTAACGAGCCTAACATTATGGTCATCAGGACCAAGAAGAGGGTAGAGATTTGTATAGACTTTTTGATTTTCATCTTAATGGAGTGTTTGGTTTATTTTTGGTGAACTATCGTTTAGCCACCCTTTCAGCTATAAAACAATCGAGGTCTCAAGCACCCTACCGTATGGTCTTACTTTTTTTTGCAAAGCCTGGTTTAGCCAGGATCTTCAGCGTAGATCATCCTTAGAGTGGGGAGAGGCAGGCGCCCCGTAGACTGGCTGTGATTAGTGGGCGCGGCCGCAGGTGCCGGGCTAAGTTGAAAAGCAAGGAAGGGCAGTCGCTCTCTTAGCCATAAGACCGATCGGTTTTTGCGAATTTGTTCCTATTGCAAACCCTGCTTTTGGCAAGCCATAGTCAGCACCTGCGTTTGCGCCCTCTGATTGTCCGTACATTTGCCCATAACTACTATCTTGCCGGTATATGCCCCAATCTGTTTGTGAAGAAGAAGTTTTCAGGTCCGTATTCAGTACCCATGCTGAACCCCTGATTAATTTCATGTATTACAGAACGGGGGATTATGCCGCCTCAGAAGATTTGATGCAGGATGCTTTTGCTAAACTTTGGAAAGAATGTGCGAAAGTGGCCCTGGAGAAGTCCAAGTCGTTTTTGTTTACGGTGGCCAATAATAGCTTTTTGAATAATGTCAAGCATCAAAAAGTGGTCCTGAAGTTTGAGCAGCTTGGACACAGCCAAATAAGTAATGAAACACCACAGTTTCTACTTGAAGAAGCAGAGTTTAAACTACAATTGGAAACCGCCATTGCTTCTTTGCCAGAAGGTCAACGAGTAGTGTTTCTAATGAGTCGGATTGATAAAATGACCTACAAAGAGATTGCTGAAAACTTAGAGTTGAGTGTCAAGGCCATCGAAAAAAGAATGCATAAGGCACTAACCACTCTGAGAAAAACGGCAGAAAAACTGTAGGGTTTTTCCCATCAAGGTTGTTTTACTAACAACAAGTACTATGGAAAATAAAGATGTCTTATATGCCAGGTGGCTAAGTGGTGAAATCAGTGATGATGAACTACGATCTTTAGAAGGGGAGGACGCTTTGACGGAACTAAAACGAGTGACGCAGGCAGCTGATAGCTGGTCTATGCCCAAATATGACACCTCGGCTGGCTTCGATAAATTTAAACAAAAGCACCAGGCTCCCGCCGCTAAGGTCAGGAAGCTAAATTGGTTCGCCGTTGGTGGTATAGCAGCAAGTTTGTTGGTTGTCGCTTTCTTTGGAATACCCTATCTCACTAACCCGAACGAGGTCTTGTTTGCGGAGAATGGACAAAATCAGACGGTCGAATTGAGTAAAGGTTCAGAAGTTTGGCTCAACGATGGCTCCACTGTGGAGTACAATGCCAGAAACTGGGAAAATCAACGAACCATTGAGCTGTCAGGGGAGGCACTATTTGAAGTCACTAAGGGTAGTCCGTTTATCGTAAATACCCAAAATGGATCTATTCGGGTATTGGGCACACAGTTCAACGTAAGAGCCTGGGGGAAGAACCTGTATGTAGAATGTTATGAAGGTAGGGTAGAGGTGACCGCTAATAAGCAGGAGATTGTCTTGATGGCCAACGAATCAGTAAATGTTGTACTGGGTAAGATGAGCGAAAAGAAACCAATTTCGAACACTGCTCCTTTTTGGCAAAGTTCAACTTCCAGATTTTATGATGAACGGCTTGAGGATGTTTTTGAAGAACTTGAGCGACAATTTGACGTCAGAGTGAATCGGAAAGCCTCAGATCGCCGTTTTTCAGGTAGCTTTGGACATCAGGATTTAGACAACGCCCTGCGTAGCATCTGCAAACCGCTTGGTCTGAAATTTACCATTAGCGAAGACAAAAAAGTAATAGAGATTGAGTAGAGTTAGTAGAGATACAAGTCAATTCCTTTGTGTTTTTTTCCTTGCTATTTTTAGTAGCACATTACTTTCTCAGTCCCAGTCTCTCGTTTTTAATCAAACATCGCTTGATGAAGTGATAAAGACCATCGAAGAGAAGTCAGGCTATGTTTTTAACTACGAACCAGCTCTTCTTAAAGGATATAATTTTTCAGGTAGGGTAGACACCAGGAAGTTGAAGGATGCGTTGACATCTGTACTGTATGATAGCCCTTGTTCTTTTGAAGTAGACCAGAATACAGTTCTGGTGTATCGAGCGGACCCTAAAACTTACCGTATCTGTGGCACCGTAAATGGATACGCTAAAGAGCCCTTGATCGCCGCGAATATTGCTGCGATTCAACTGAATGTCGGAGGCCAGTCTGATGAATTTGGCGGTTTTGATTTTGAGCTTACGGCTGATAAAAACCAGCGGGTTGAAATAAGTTACCTCGGTTATCAACCGACTTCTTTTGTGGTTCAGGAATTGAGAGAGGATGACTGTCCTTCTTACGAGTTGAAAATTGATCAAGACATCTGGACTAAAGAAATAGTGATTAAGGATTATATTCTGGATGGTATTCTGGAAGGCAATGAATTTGGTGGTTTTGAATTAGCTTTTGATAAGCTATCGCAAAACCACTCTAACGTAGAGCACGATATCCTGAAAACGGCACAACTACTACCAGGAATTAATAGTATCGATGACAGTGCTACCAACCTTCAAATTAGAGGCAGCAGCCCTGGTCAAAACCTAATCCTTTGGGAAGGTGCGCCCGTATATAATGCGGGCCATATTTTCGGGATGATCTCAGCCGTCAATCCGTTTTCAGTAAACGAAGTAAACATCTACAAAGGTGCTCATGACCCCAGATACGATAATCGTGTCGGCGGCATCATAGACATATCTCTAACGGATTCAATAGACAATGTCTTCCACGGCAGCATTGGTACTACCCTGACGGAGGTGCATGCCAACTTAGCTATTCCAGTTATTGATGACCGCTTGTCATTAGTCTTGTCCGGCAGGCAGAGTATTGAGGGGATATACAACTCGCCCCCACTGCAGAGCTACCTGGATAAAGTATTTCAGTTCTCCTTAATTGCTGATCAGGCAGAGTTTCCTGAGCTAGAATCTCTGAATACGGAGCAAACACTTGACTACAAAGACTGGAACGCAAAACTACTATACCGGGCTTCAGATCGCTTAAGTGTAAGTTTAGGTACTTACAGCAATCAACAGGACTTTAAATATGCATTCTCCTTCGATGGAGATCCGTTCCTTTCGGAGGATAATATCAAAGTGAATACCGAAATAATAAGCGCTAATATTGATCTAGAGCTAAATGATAAGTGGACTGGCTTACTTTCATTCTATAGCTCATCCTACAGGAATGAATATGACATTCAAGAATCTGAAATTGGCCTATTGACAAAGACTTCTAAACAACTCAATGTTGTTGAAGACAACAGCTTTACTTTCTCAAATGTATTCAGACCTTCCCTGGATTTAAATTTCACCGCTGGCTACGAATTCAGTAGCAAAAGCGTTTTTCTGGACCCCGGAGAGGATGTCAATTTTGACCCTGATTTTGTGGCCGAAAGTAATGAACGAGCTGGTTTTCATAATCTCTTCTTATCCGCCAACTATACGAATAAAAAAATAAGACTCGATGCAGGAGCGAGGATGACCTATTATCAAGAATATAGCAAATGGGCATATTCACCTCGATTCAACTTTCAGTATTCAATCAGTAAAAAGTGGAAGTTCAAAGTTGACGGTGGGATCTATCATCAATTTATCAGTCAGGTGAGAAATTTTGGGGGTAGGCAGATAATTGTTGATAATCCCTTGTGGATTCTGAACACATCAGATACGCAGCTTTCTCAAAGAGCGAATAAGTTGGCCGCCGGGTTTGTGTTTCGAGATAAGGGTTGGTTAGTTGACGTAGATACTTATTATAATCATACTGTTGGGCTAAGTACGGTGACGCCATCATTTGGTTTACTGTCAGAGTATACCGGGTTTTCTAAAGGAAGTTCTACTGCAATTGGTGCTGACATCCTGGTGAAGAAAAAATGGTCTGCATTTAGTGCATGGGTAAACTATTCACTTGGATTTAATAAGAATAACTTTCCCGTAATTTCTGAAGCCCTCTTTTTTTCACCTAATGACATCAGGCATAATATTAGTATTATCAGTAGCTATAAGGTAAAGAATGTTCAGTTTTCACTGAATGCTAACTATCATTCAGGTTTGCCCTATTCACGTCCAAATCTTGTTTTAAATGAAGAGGATGAAAGCCCAGAGCCTCCTTTTTTATTTTTTTTAGAGTATGAACAATTCAATAATAATCGATTGAAGCCTTACCTGCGCTTTGACTTAAACGTGAACTACCGATTTGGCTTTAAGGGGCACGATAATTTGAAGTCTGAAATTTCCTTGTCCTTCATAAATCTATTGAATACGAATAATATCGTGTCACGCGAATACGAATTAGGTTATAATGATGACACTTTGATATACTCTGTAGCCTACATTCAGAAGGTCTTATTAGATCGAACCCCCCTTTTGTTGTTTCGTTTGTATTGGTAGTGCGATCAATACCGTGTAAATTTGTTTCCTCCTTACGGTTGCAATCTCTTCAATTCTCGAAAATGGCTCAGCAAATTACTCTCCAGCAAGGGCTGGATCTCTTTCAGGAGAAGAACAAAAAGTACTTCTCTACCAGGCCCATGACTGACGAGGCAAATGCCTTCCTCTCATCCCATGATATTGCACACGTTGTGTTTGGCTGCGATACTACACTTTATGGTGAAGGGGTCGTGAAAGTATGGACGACCTTCGGAACTACCCTTGGCTTCTGGAAAGTGATTCGTGGTTACAATGAGGTTAATGCCTTTCAACTTTTCAAAGCCTATAGTTTCAGGCACATAGCGGGGAACATTCTCCGATTTCTGCTAATCATCCCAACGGTCATCATCCGGTCGAAGCAAATGAAGAAGCCCTGGACCTGGTTTGATTATCAGCTCTACCTGGACAGGCCAATTGCTGATATCAGAGAGGAGTTTAACATCCGGGTGGTTGAGTAATGGTGGGGATGTCAGAGCAGTGTTGGCTCCGGGCTGCTACTTTAAAGGTATCTTACCAAAATGGAATATAACTCTGCGGAGGAAAACCTGATGGTAAGTAAGCCTAAACCCCAAATTCCCGGAATAAAATCTACTGGATTTAAACGGGGCTCGGACGTCGGTGATGCCATCAGTGAACTGCTCGCCGGGAAGTATATCCTTATCGAAGAGTTCTATAGTAATGGTCTTGATTTATTGAATGAGTTACAGTCCTATCTGCGCAAAAAGCACCCTGATCAGGGATTTACCGAGCAGCGGGCCTACCGGAAAGAATACCAACAGTTATCTAATCTGATCTTACTCCAAATCAATGATCACCGGCTGGAGGTGAAAAAGAGTCCGCTGATTGGCTGGTTGAAAAAGCTGTATCCGGAGTCGCGAAGTTTTGTGCTGACTTTTCCCCAGGTACAGGGCCTCAATAGTGCCTGGCAATGGTATGTAAACGGGGTGGTTATCCCCGGTTTGCGCAACAAAATTCATCCCTATTATGGAGTGTATTTCCCAACGCGTTTCGAGCATCTGCGGCTGTTTGAAAATTGGTTGAAGCGGTACGATGGCCCCAAAAAGACGGCCATTGATGTAGGCATTGGAAGTGGGATACTCTCTCTCCAACTCATGAAATATGGCTTTCAAAAATCGTACGGAACCGATTTGAACCCTAATGCCATCATCGGGTTACGGGAATCTATGCGGGGAACCAAACTGGCGCTCAAAATTGAGATCGTTCACAGTCACCTCTTCGGCAAGTGGGAAAAACCAACGGAGCTGATTGTGTTCAATCCGCCCTGGCTTCCCGCTTCTCACCGTCTTGATCGGTTGGATGAAGCGATCTACTACAATGACCAGCTCTTTCCGGAGTTCTTTGCCGAAGCAAAAAAACGTCTCCTTCCTGGCGGAAGGATCGTTATCCTCTTTTCTAACCTGGCACAGATTACCGGGGTTGCTGATAACCATCCCGTCAAACAAGAGCTGTCAGGCCATACAAGGTTCGCATTAGAGGACTGCTTTAAAAAATCAGTAAAAAAGGCGTCGGATAGATCTAGAAGAGATCAGCACTGGCGAGCGAAGGAAGAGGTTGAATTATGGGTGTTGAAGCACGGGGAGAAGGAGTAATAGGGTAGGGTTTAAGGCATCACAACGCTTGACGAAGATGTCAGGCGCGTACTGGAGGCCACTGACCGTAAGGACTAGAGGTGGTAGTCGAGGGGCAGTATCTGTACATTCGGTTATTCACACTTATCCCTCCCAATCGTGTCCATTGAGTCAAAAGAACTTACTTTTGCCCTGCGCGTTTGTTTGACCGATGGATAGATAAAGCGTAAGTACGCTACAATCTATGGCTTGAATCTTTGATAGCATTCATGTATACTTTGAATTGGTTTTATCAGATCGCCCCTGAAATTAGCTGTCATGAATGCCTCGGAGATATTTAAAGGTGCTGGTTTAAGCGAACAAGAACTTGACCATATTAGGGCTAACTTCAAGGAGGTTGCTTACCCAAAAGGAGGTGTCATCCTGGACATGGGAGATACGGTCAAGTATCAGTATTACGTGCAAAGTGGTTGTTTGCGTGCCTTCTTCATCGATAAAAAGGGGAGGGAACACACCCTTCAATTTGCGGTAAAGGACTGGTGGATCAGCGATTACACGGCCTACTTTACGGGAGGTACAGCCATCATGAGTATCGAATGTATTCAGGACGCTGTGTTGTATCGAACCTCTCGCACATCAATGGAGTCCCTCTTTCAAGAGATTCCACGCCTGGAGACTTTTTTTCGGAGAAAGCTGGAGAGAGCCTTCGCTTCTTTTCAAAAGAGAATCTTATCCAACCTGGCGAATTCCGCACAGGAACGTTATCTCGCTTTTCTGAAAGACTATCCACAGGTTGAAAAATACGTGAAAAACTACCACATCGCCTCCTACCTTGGAGTAACGACAGAGACGCTGAGTCGGGTTAGGAATGAAATCGCGAAAAGCTTTTGAAGGAGTAGTTTTGCCCGTTAAATTTGATGTTTTCCTACTTCTGACACTACGTACATATTCGAGGAATTTTTATAGTTATGATTGCCAGGAAAATATTTAAGGGTTTAGATCTAAGTAAAGAGGAGTTTGACCTAATCAGCTCAAATTTTGAGCAGGTTTCCTACCGGAAGGGGGACATTATCCTAAAAATTGGAGAAGAGGTGCCTTATCAATACTATGTCGAAGACGGCTGCCTACGGACATTTTTTGAAGACAAAAAAGGCAAAGAGCATACCCTTCAATTCGCGGTAAAGGACTGGTGGATTAGCGACTACACAGCCTTCATTAACTCTAGGGTAGCCATCATGAATATTGAGTGCATCCAAGACGTTATTCTTCATCGTATGACCTACGAACAACTGGAATCAATCTATCGGGAGGTTCCCAAGGTAGAGTCGTTCTTCCGGAGGAAATTGGAGAGGGCCTTCGCGAGTTTCCAGAACCGAATTCTTTCCAACTTGGCGGACTCCGCGCAAGAAAGATACCTTTCTTTCCTGAAAACTTACCCTGAAGTTGACCGCAATGTCAAAAATTATCACATCGCTTCTTACCTGGGTATTACGACGGAAACCCTTAGTCGGATAAGAAAAAGATTGGCGGGTGAGTAGGGCCGTGAGCCTGGCACCAGCGGCCAAAACTTGCTGATACTTCATCATTTTATCATAGGTCAATTTTTACTTCAGGGTTCCGCCATAATTTTGCGGGTATAACAGAACAAGAGGGACCCTCCCTTACGTATACTTAGAAAAATAACAATGAAAAATTTTCAATTTAAGAACCCAACCAAAGTAATTTTTGGTAAAGATCAGATCAGTAAATTAGCCGAAGAGATACCTCAAAACGCAAAAGTATTAATGCTTTATGGCGGCGGGAGTATCAAGAAGAACGGTATTTATGATCAAGTAGTAACTGCTCTGGACGGGGTAGACTTTGAAGAGTTTGGTGGCATTGCCGCTAACCCGGAGTATGAGGTCCTGCTGGAAGCGCTGGCCGTAGTTAAGGCTAAGAATATCGACTTCTTGCTAGCCGTAGGTGGTGGTTCCGTGATTGACGGAGCTAAGTTTATCTCCTCCGCAGCTTTATATAAAGGTGACGAACCCTGGGATATTCTCAGTAAGCGTATCCGCACAACCAAGGGTATGCCGCTAGGTACGGTACTGACACTGCCCGCAACGGGCACGGAAATGAATTCCGGTGCGGTCATCACCAGAGCCGAGACCCAGGAGAAACTCTCGATGGGGGGAGAGGGATTGTTCCCCGTTTTTTCTATTCTTGATCCTTCCGTGGTGGCTTCCGTTCCGCAACGGCAGATCGCCAATGGCCTCGCGGATGCCTTTACGCACGTGCTGGAGCAGTACATGACCTATCCGGTCGGCGCCCTGCTACAGGATCGTTTTTCGGAAAGCATTTTGCAGACACTGATTGAAGTCGCACCGGTAATTCTCGATAATCCGGCAGACTACAAAGCCGCCGCCAGCTTCATGTGGAGCTGTACGATGGCGCTCAACGGGCTGATCCAGAAAGGCGTGCCGACGGATTGGGCGATTCACATGATGGGCCACGAACTGACCGCACTCTATGGCATCGATCACGCCAGAACGCTGGCCATCCTAACGGCCTCTCACTATACGCATAACCTGGAGGCAAAGAAGGAGAAACTAGCCCAGTACGCGACCCGAGTATGGGGCGTTACCGAAGGAAACACCGAAGAGAAAGCCAAGGCCGGAATCGAGAAAACGACGGCGTTTTTCCATTCATTGGGCATCAAAACGAAGCTCTCGGACTACACCTCAGAGAGCGAAGGAACGGCCACTAAAATTGCTGATCGCCTGGCGGCCAGAGGCATGACTAAGCTAGGAGAACAAGGCATAGTTACGCCAGCCGATGTGGAGCAGATTGTAGCGATGTCCTACTAATTAGATACGACAAATTGCTGTTTTAGTAGACTAAGCACCGATGCTTATTCTCACCACCCTTTTGCCCGGAGCCATCTGCTTTGGGACGAAATCTTAATGAGCAAATCAAAATAATCGGTGGCTACGTCCGGCGAAGCCACCCCTTTTACAACAACCAAAATTATTTAAAAATGAAGAAGATCTTATTCGTACTCACCAGCCACGATCAACTAGGAGATACCGGAGAAAAGACCGGTTTCTGGGTGGAAGAATTTGCTGCCCCTTATTATCTGCTAAAGGATAAAGGCGTTGATGTCACGTTGGCGTCCCCCAAGGGTGGCCAGCCACCCATTGATCCCAAAAGCGAAAGTCCGGATTCACAGACGCCGGCAACCGTACGCTTTTACGCAGATAAGGAGACGCAGGAAGTGCTGGCCAATACGCTGAAGTTATCTTCGGTTTCGGCCGCAGATTATGACGCCGTATTTTACCCTGGTGGCCACGGCCCCCTGTGGGACCTGGCGGAGGATAAAAACTCGGTAGCTCTTATCGAAGCCTTCTACAGTAGTGGCAAGCCAGTGAGCGCCGTTTGCCACGCGCCAGCCGTTTTTCGGCACACGAAAGGAGCGGATGGTCAACCCCTGGTGGAGGGTAAAAAAGTGACTGGATTCACCAATTCTGAAGAAGATGCTGTACAGTTAACCGACGTCGTCCCCTTCCTCGTGGAGGATATGCTCAAGCAGAATGGTGGCCTTTACTCTAAGGGAGATGACTGGGCATCTTATGCCGTTGAGGATGGCCTGCTCATCACTGGTCAAAACCCTGCTTCCTCCGAAAAGGTGGCAAAGATGCTACTGGAGCAGCTGGGCTAAATCTGTTGGTAACATACCAATGCATTTGCTTTCAGGCCACCGTAGTAATTTCTGCGGTGGCCTGTTTCGTTTTTGGGCGCCGGAGCGCGGGTGCAAGGGAAGGTTAAAGGGCAATGTATTACAAGGTAGAGACATGACTTGGAGGAGTAAAGAAAGCGCTTCGGTTAAACTGAATTATGCGACTCGCTACCATAAGCTGAATTGCTCGTATCTTTCCGATCCTATCCCTTATTAAAGTTAATGCGAACCCTATGAAAGAATTTCTTAAGAAGCTAAAGTTGATTCAATACCTAACCTTTGAAATAGATATTCAAAGGAGTGATTTTGTGAAGAAACTGAGAAACATTGTCGACGAAGAGGAAATAAGTATCCTCTCCGATCCATTCGAAGCTTTTTCACGGAGTAAAAACGAATACAAAGGTCAGGTGGGGGATCATAAATTTAAGATTAAGCGGAGGAAAAAGTTCTTCGATATGAACATGAACTTTGCCGTAGCTGAAGGGACTTATCAGCAACAAGACGAAAATTTGTTATTCGAAATAGAAATAAATGGATTCATTAAAATGATGATTGCTTTTTATGTCATAGTTACTCTCTTTTATATTCTATTTATTGGTGCCTTCTTTACGGTTGATGTTGACGAGGATTTTTCCGTAATTATGCTTCCTTTTATTATTCTTCATGGGGCTATGATGTTTGGAATGCCTTATTATTTGATGAGAAGGAGTGCATCGAAAATGAGACATGAGATCGAACGAGAGTTTTTTTTCATTGCTAAGCGAAGGGAGAGTTTGCTGGGGTTCTCAAACTCAATGAATTGAAATGACCTTTCTGACTAAAAAGCGGTAACATAGTGATTAGAAATATTCTGTTTTTATTTTTAGCCCTGATGACTTTCCAGCGTTGCGTAGACAATGAATGTGGCGTTTATTTTTCCTCTCTGGAGGAAGATTACATTAAGGAGGCTGAGGCTTTTCAAGCCCAAAAGGCCTACGGTAAAGCCATTGAAACTTACGATAAGGCCATTAGGCTCAATGCCGAAAACTACGTTGCTATATCTAACCGTGCATCTTGTTTGTTTGAGAGAGATGGAATCCATCAGTCAAAGGTCTCTATTGCTGAGATGCTGGATGATTTGGAGTTAGCTATTGAAATTTGCCCGGATTTTAGACCGGCCTATACTAATGTAGTCACGATCTCCAATGAGTTTGGAGTGAGTCTTCTGACAGTGGATTATGGACGAGAATACGAAACCAGGTTTGGAGAGAGCTGCT
>CALIGP010000115.1 GCA_938021455.1 uncultured Lewinella sp.
AAAGCTTCGGGATTAGGCGTGGTGAGTAGTTTGTCTCCGGCGAAGATGGAGCCAGCGCCAGCGAGGAAGCAAAGTGCTTGCCCCTCGGGGCTCATGCTCGTGCGGCCGGCGCTGAGGCGGACCGTACAGTTGGGCATCACGATGCGAGTAACGGCGATCATGCGGACCATCTCGAAAATATTCACCTGCTGTTGGTCTTCCAGCGGGGTACCTTCTACAGCGACGAGCGCGTTGATGGGCACAGACTCTGGCTGGGGCGTGAGGCTGGCCAGCGTGAGCAGCATCTTAAGGCGATCGTCGATGCTTTCGCCCATGCCGATGATACCACCGGAGCAGACCGTGAGGCCGGCTTGACGGGCATTACCGATGGTGTCCAGACGGTCCTGATAGCCACGGGTAGAGATCACTTCTTTGTAGTACTCTTCGGAAGAGTCCAGGTTATGATTGTAAGCGTAGAGGCCAGCCGCCGCAAGGCGTTCGGCCTGGTTAGGCGTAAGCATGCCGAGGGTAGCACAGACTTCCATGTCAAGACCGTTTACGGTCCGGACGAGGTCAAGCACCTGCTCAAACTCTTCGTCGTCCCGGACGTTTCGCCAAGCGGCGCCCATACAAAGACGACTGGAGCCGAGGCCCTTAGCGCGTTCGGCGGCGGTCTTCACCTGCTCGACGGTCATCAGGGCGTTCTCCTCGATGTCCGTGTGATAGCGGGCAGCCTGCGGGCAATAGCCGCAGTCTTCCGGGCATCCCCCGGTTTTGATGCTGAGCAAGCTGCTCATCTGCACTTCATTGGGGTCGTGATGCTCCCGGTGCACGGAAGCAGCACGGAAGACAAGGTCCATCATCGGCTGTTGGTAGAGGTCACGAACCTCATCAAGGGTCCAGCGGCGGAGGATAGTGTCAGTCTTTACGGTCATAAGGATCGTTTTTAGCGCTGGCAAATGTAGGGAATAGTGAAGGGATGAAAGGGGAAAAGGCGCAAGGAATAAAAGAGGGAATATAGAAGCCTCCCGGACAAAAAGACTTTGTGGGCGCGGGCGCAGGTGCAGAGGTTGATTTTAAGAGCACAGTTGGTCTTAACCATTCACCAACGCTAATGGCCTGAAATCCGTCTACTAGATAAAACAGCCTCATGCGCCACCTAATCCTACTAGCCGTTTCACTCCTCGTATTTTCTTGTAATGACGATGATAGTTTCAGCCCTAACGACAGGGCCATTGTGAAAGAGTGTGATTACGAACCGCAATATCGGGTCCGCCCAATTCGAACACCCGACAATGGATTTCTAACCATTAGCTCAAGAGCCAACCTGATTCGGTTTAACGGGTAGGCCACTCTGGTTGCACTGCTTTTTACCCCTCCCCTTGCACCTGCGTCCGCGCCACCTTCTACTCATGAATCCGCCCCTTTATTTTCCCACCCTTCAGCGCCTGATCCAATGTATCCGTCTTCGCATAAATCACGGGATCTGGCGATAAGCGGTTCAAATCCGGCTGCCCGGCGTCCACCCAGCAGGTATACCAGACACTTCCGATGGACTTGATGGTCGCGCGAAAGCGCTCTTCCACCATGCCCTGCATTTCCTTATCCCAGGCGGCGGCGAACTCAGCAGACTGTGTCTTGATCGTGCGGCCCAGCCGCTCATCAAAGACCATTTGTTGATCCGAAGGGTACGTATCTCGTAGGCGCTGCTCCGTGCGTAGCACACTGTCCACAAGGCTGTGGCTCTTCAGAATAATGTCCCAGTAATACGCTCGTGGGTCTTCAATGTATTCTGCTTTGCCGACGAAATAATCGTAAGTATCATCCGCGAATAACTCCGGAATTCGGCTCTCCCAGAAGGCATGGATGCCGGTCTGGCCACTCATCTGCCCGTTGTAGTTTTCGGTCGTGTGCAGCGGCACGTGAGCGTCGCCAACGTAGTGGCCCATCTCCGCACAGAGGCGGAGAATTTTATCCGCATTCTCCTCGGCAAAGGCATTCGTAATCCGACGATGCATCTGCTCCAGGTGGTACGGCAAAATGCCATAGCCACTGAAGTTATCGCGGACGGAAATTTTCCCGCCTCCCTCCGGCACGGGGAAACCGACGGACCGCAGACTGTCGCTGCTCACCACCAATTCATCCTCGTAGTACACCGGAAGCACGTTTCTGATCCAGAAACTTCGGTAACTGCCCAACTGAACCTCCAGCGTTTTCCCGGTGCTACTGCGCAAAACCACCCGGCTATCATTGTCAAAAAGATAATCTGGGTCTGCCTGATTGATGGCATCAACCTTCCAGCTGACCGTGTCATTTGATGAATCAACAACCAGCAGGTCGGCCTTCCAGAGCAGGGCATCCGTCCAGCGACGGGGAACATGCTCGAAGTTTTCACTTACGCCCCAATGGTCAATATCAATGTAATGGCGCACGGCTTCGTGCTTAGTAGCGTAGCGTCGCTTATCCGGATCTACGGCGTGGTCCGTGATCCATTCAATATTTGCCCGAAAGAAGGGCATCATCTCCTGATCAAGCGTAAAGACGGCTAGCCGGTTTAAACGGCGATGACCAAAAAAGCCCCATTCTGGGTCTTCGGCGATGGTCCAGGCGCTCAAGGCGACCAGGGCAAGAAAAAGAGTAACGAAAAAAGTGATGGTGGAACGCACGTTGTTGTTTTTAGACTAAAAAGAGTCGTACCCCACCAGTAACGGCAGCGTTGTTTCTACGTTCAAAAGTACCCAATCCTCCCCGTTATTGATGTAGGCCTTAAAGGATTTCGTGTCTCCGGTTGTAATCACTTCACCGCTCTTAGGGTCATTTTGGTAGGTCACTTCTTCATATTCCGGATACATCTCCATTACCTGTTCGTCCTTTCCTTCTTCTTTAACGGTAATGATCGCGAAGGGCAGTTTGTCTTTAGCCTCTTGCATACCCTCAAGGTCCCCGTTTTGATACCGATTCACGTAATACTTTTCGTAGCGAGCCAGAACGCCCTCAACGATACCACGTGTAACTTCCTTTCCACCTTGTGCAGATTCATAAAAGGGCTTTAGCTGGTACCCATTTCCTTCTTTTTTCAGGATGAAGCTTTTGTTTCGAACGGTTGGATATTCGATACTAAAACGCTCTACGCGATCAGGGTCTACCCGAAAATAGACTTTGTCTCTCCAGTCATCATCCCAAAGATTGAAGCGTGCCCGGATGTTGCCGGTCCACCCCGTCATGTGCACGATGTAGGGATTTTCACTCCCCTCCATAATCGCATACGTTCCCATTTCATCGTTGGTGGAACCACCGATGTAGTACCCCCGTAGTTTCTTTCCATCTTTGTCGAACAGCTGAACGAGGATACCCTCCGTTGCCAGGTTTTTCACCATGTTAGGCACGGCCTTACTGGTTGGCAGCGACTGAATGTCTATCTTCTGCAAGGCTGTCATCATGTTCTTCATGATGTTCTCGTTGGCCGGGCGGCCATCTACCAGCCAACCGCTAACTCCGCCCCGGGTGAAGGTGGCCGTATGCTCTTTCCGGTCAGCGATAAAAATTCGGTGAACGTCGTCGATATTCGAGTAACCAAACTGTCGGTCGTTACCCCGCTCACTCACTTTTTCGGGTGTGCCGCCAGCGGTGGTAGCGTACCAGGCAATACCACCCAAAAGTAGTACGGCCAGTAAAAGAATAAGGGTGCGATTCATGGGAATAACTTTAGTTCGGAAGCGCGAAATTGAGGCTAATTATGCAGAGCCCGGCCATTCCACCCCAAAATTTTCGGGTTGGGTCGGGGCGCTTACTCCTTCTGCGCATACCGCCGCCGCCGCAACCAGTTAAACAACAGTCCAAAAACGGCCAGCAAAAGCATGGGGGCCAGGAGATTCAGCATCCGCCATTTAGTAGCACCGGCAATGGCTGCTTCCTTATCGATCAGGCGCAATTTCACGTCTTTCCCCCTGGCGGCAATGACGCCATCCGGATTCATTAAGTATTCGATGGCATTGAGCATCAATGCTTTATTGGCGTACTGGAACTTCTCCCAGGGGTTTACTCCTAATGCCCGATACCCCTGGCTACTGACGCCATTGGCTAATACGTCGCCATCGGCGATGATGATCATGCTCGTAGGAGAAGATTTCCCTTTAAAAGC
>CALIGP010000116.1 GCA_938021455.1 uncultured Lewinella sp.
AATATCTTCGTCTTCAAAGTAATAATGGAGTTTCCACTCACCTTGCCTGATTACTGATCCTGGACGAGTTCTGAATAGCGAGTCCCTGTTTTCGTTGTTGTGTTCATCGTAGGCCTGCAGGTAGATCGGGAAGTGCCAGAAGAGCGACCTGTGAATATTCCCGATTTTGCCTTGCAGTAAGGGGAGTAAGTTTACCCCATCAAACGTACGGTCGGGCAAGTCAATTCTGGCGGCCTTGGCGATGGTGGGGAAGATGTCCAAATTGGTGATGGGGGTGTCGCTGGAGGTCGCGGGGGCGATGTTGTTTTTCCAGACGAAAAAGAAGGGCTCTCGAATGCCGCCTTCGTAGTAACTGCCTTTGCCGGCTCTTAGTGGTTTTTGTTGGGTAATGCCATACAGACCGCCGTTGTCGGAGGTGAAAACGATGAGGGTGTTGTCGAACTGATTGTTGGCCCTGAGTTGGGCAACCAGCAGGCCAATGTTTCGGTCCATGTTCTCAATCATGGTAGCGTATTCAGCGTTTTGCTGTCCGTTGGAGCCCGCTTTGTCGCGGTATTTGGGCAGCAAGCTGTCAATGGGTTGTATAGGCGTGTGAACGGCGTAGGGCGAATAGTAGAGGAAGAACGGCTCGGGAATATTTTCAATGTGCTCAATCGCCTTCTCCATCACCAGGTCCGTCAGATGGCTTGACTGCCCTGCCTCAATATTTACATTACGGTAAGGAGGGTAGTAACTTAGAGGCATACCGTTAAAGCCACCGCCAATGTTCTTATCGAACCCATATTCCAGTGGGTCTTTACTTAAATGCCACTTGCCGGCGTGACAGGTGGTATAACCATGTTGTTGTAGTGCGCTCGGGAGGCTTATAAAGCTGTCCCGTAGCACCTTGGTATTCTTAACGGGGACTAGCTTTCGATCCTTCGATTCTCCCCGGTCCGAATTGCCCACCGTGTAAATACCGTGGCGGGGCGTCCATTTTCCCGTCATCAGGCACGCCCTGCTGGGGGCACAGTTAGCCGCTGCTGCGTAGCCGTTGGTGAAGACCATGCCCTGCCCGGCCAGAGCGTCTATGTTGGGCGTTTCGTAGTAGTCAGAACCCATGAAACCTACATCTTTATAACCCATATCATCGATGTTGATTAACAGGATGTTCGGCCGTTGGGTGTCGTTAGCTTCTTCGCCACAGGAAGCGAGGAGGAAAAAGGAGAGGAGGATGTAGGTTGATAGTTTGGGCATAGGAAGGCTTATTCGTTATGGTACAAAACCAGTTCGTTGGTTTTTAGGAATAGCTGATGACACCGTTTATGCAATACTCCCGCGATCCATGTTAGACTGCGATATTGTTTGGCCTGATTTGACGTTTATTTGTAGAGTTGATTCTGTTTTTGGATTGAAATCGAATCTAATTTAGCATTTAGTAGCCGTAATTCTCTTAAGATTGAATCTTTTTGGTTGTTTCCAAATAAATCATTGATAAGATTTGATATTTCATCGATAGCACTAGAGCCGGATGATATACTAGTAACGCCAGAATACTTAATCGTGTCTCCACTGGACAAATAGGTAGTACTTACTCCTCCTTCTATACATAGATTATGGTTACCCAAAAAGTCTATCGTTTTGATAAATATAGTTGCATCAATAGGGATGTTTATTTTTCTGTCTATTCTGAGGGTTGCAAGTACCTGTCTACTCGGTAGTAACTCAATCGATTCTACCTGCCCAACTTTTAAGCCATTGATAGAAATATCTGTGTTGCCAGTTATGTGAAGTCCAGAATCCATCTTCATGTAAATCTGGTTGCGGTTGTCGCAACTACAAAATAGTAGCAAAATAGAGGAGAGGACAATAGATTTTAAAATGATTTGAGGCATAGGAATAGTGCTTTTTTTAAAAAATACTTTAGGTCGATAAACGTCTCTATTCTTTAAAATTTCTGTAATCCCTACCTTTTAGGCCAAAATCCTTGAAAGGCAACAATTAATAGAAGTAATGAATGCTTCATTATGGAGTTTTAATTTTTACTTCAAGCAAAAGATGCTCAAGTCCGTAAAGCTAAGAATTTAAGGGGGCTTCCGTATAGATTACCTAAATGGTTTGGAGTGGAGATAGAGATAAAGTAGGGAGGACTAATTGTCTTCTCCTTCCCAAAAAAATCTACCTTTACGCCCAAACTTATCCTTTCATGACCCTCCAAGTCGCCGACAGCTATAAAATCGAAATTGGCCCTATCAGCCAGCAGCACTTCGACTGGCTAAAGGGCCGGGAATACTCCGGCTGGATCGTCTTCGCCGATGAGAATACGGTAGAAGATTGTCTGCCACTAATCGAGGCGTATTTGCCGGAGGACACGCCCATTATTGTGGCGCCCGAAGGAGAGTTGAACAAGAACCTGGAGACTTGCCGGGAGCTCTGGGAGGCCATGTTCGAGGCGGGTGTAGGCCGGCGCTGGTGCGCCATCTGCCTGGGCGGCGGGGTACTGGAGGATATGAGCGGTTTTGTGGCCTCTACCTATAAGCGGGGGATTGATTTTCTACAGATCCCTACCACATTACTCTCGATGGTAGACTCTTCCGTAGGGGGAAAGCTGGGTATCGACTTCAATAATGTAAAGAACAGCATCGGCGTCTTCAACGACCCGAGTGGGGTTTGGATTGATCCGATGTTTTTGAAAACGCTTCCGGCCCGGGAAATCCGCTCGGGTTACGGGGAGATCGTTAAGCACGCGTTGATCGCAGATTCGGGGCAATGGGACCAGGTTAAAGGGATCACGGACTTGGAGGCCGTCGACTGGAGCAGCATTATTCCCCCAAGCGTAAACATCAAGCGGGAGGTCGTACTGGAAGACCCCTTCGAGAAAGGCTTGCGGAAATCCCTGAATTTCGGCCATACCATTGGCCATGCCATCGAGTCATATTGGTTGGAGACGGAGGATCGTTTGTTCCACGGCGAAGCCGTGGCGGCGGGTATGATGATGGAAAGTTGGCTGAGCACAAAGCTGGAATCCTTATCGGGCGAAGACCTGAAGGAGATCACGACCTACTTGCTGGAGATCTACGGCCACCAATCGGTCCCGGAATCTGCTTTCGAGCAGTTGCTTACCCTGATGCGGCAAGACAAAAAGAACGAAGACAGTCGTATTAATTTCACTTTACTCTCCGCCCCGGGCAGCGCCCGGGTGAACGCTACGGCTGAGCCGGAGATGATTGTGGAGGCGTTGAAGTGGTATAATGGGCTGGGGTAGGAGGCTGGTGTTTCATGGCCTGGCCAGGTTGTAGGCCGCCGATGAAACGGTCTCTTCTGCTGGTGTATAGTTAAATGCACGGTTAAAACACCAAGGGACGAAATCGCCGCGTAGCGGGGCGCCGTAGTCCCTTGAAAGATATATGGTTGTAATGAGGTCGGCCTACCTGACGTGTACATACCAATGTACGGCCAATCACCGAGGGACGGAATCGCCGCGTAGCGGGGCGGTGTAGTCCCTTGAAAAATAGGTGATATAGCTTTACCCCACCTAGCTCTTTCCACCGCCACTTTGCACCTGCGTCCGCGCGCCCCTGAGCTTACCGAAGTGCCCTTCAACCCATCTTGACTTCTTAAACAAATGCAAACCTACCGGTTGAACTAATACTTTCGGCGAGCAGCGCGTTACCTTTGGACAACGCAAAACGCGCTTACATGAAGTTTCTTTCCCTTTTTGCCTTATTATTCTCCTTCGCCCCCGCACTGACGGCGCAAGATGGCTATAAAATCAGTGTCGACATTGAGGGCTATGATCAGGAAATCCTGACGATGGCCAACAATATTCTTGATAAGCAATACCTCGTGGATACGGCTTACCGGACGGAGGACGGAAGTTATCTCTTCGTAGGAGAGGAGCCGCTGCCCGCCGGTATTTACCTCGTCGTAACTCAACCAGATAACAACTACTTCCAGATGCTGATCGGCACGGATGGGGATCAGGAGTTCAGCCTTTCTACACAGTTGAGTAATCTCGGGAAAGTCGATGCGAAAGGCAGTGAGGAAAACGAGCTCTTTTTCGGGTACATGGGCTTCCTGAACGACATGCAGGAAGAGAGTAAGCCACTGGTTAAAATCCTCAGAGATTCTACCACTACGGATGCTAGAAGGGACGAAATCACCCAGGAAATGGAAGGTTTTGACCTGCGTGTGAAGGCCAAGCAAGACCAGATAATTAATGACCATCCAGCCTCTTTTGTTGCGGCGATCATCCGGACCAATCAGTCGAATAATCCACCTGAATATCCAGAAATAGAAGACGAAACGGAACGTCGGACGACCCAGCTAAAGTGGTTGCAGAAGCACTACTTTGATCCCATTGACCTGAAGGATGAGCGACTACTTCGCACCCCTTTTCTCTTCAACCGGATTGAGTATTTTGTGGACAAACTCCACGTGCAGCACCCTGATACGATAGCAAAAACGATCGACGGAGTATTGAATAGGATGGACCCCAAATCCGAGATGTTCAAGTACTACGTGGTTCATTTCATCAATAAGGCCGCAGGAAGCAAGATCGTTGGTATGGACGCTGTTTACGTACACATGGTGGACAACTATTACAGCAACGGACGTGCTTACTGGTCAGAAGAAGAACAGTTAAAAAGCATGCAGGAAAACGCGGAACGTACCCGTCCGCTCCTCATCGGTAAGCAGGCACCGAATATGAAGATGAGTCGTCGGGATGGAACCCCCGTTGAGTTATACGAGCTCAAGGCTAATTACACCATTCTCTACTTTTGGCAGTTTGCCTGTCCGTCCTGCAAAAAATCTACACCCCATATGAAGGAGTTCTACGAGAAGTGGAACCCTAAGGGCGTAGAGATTTTCTCCATTTGCACCAAGCAAGGAGAAATCGGTAAATGCTGGGAGTACATCGATGACAACGGGATTGGCGAATGGCTGCACGCTACGGATCGCTATATGCGCTTCTATAAGGACTATGACATTCGGTCCACGCCCTCCATATTTGTCCTTGACGAGAATAAAAAAATTGTCTCGAAGCGGATTGGTGCGCAGCAGTTGGATGAGTTGCTCACCGCACTGGAACGGCAGAAGGAATTGGAGGCAGAGGCAAGCGGCAAATAGCCCCAGACTTTTTACCACTACAACAAACAGTAACCAGCAGACGTAACACGATGAATGAAGCTCTTTCCTTCAGCCCGCAGATGGGCGATATATACCTGATGGCCGCTATTTGTGGAGCCTTGTTCGTAATCCTAGTCTGGCTGGCCTTTCGTCTTAACAAAAACAAACATCCGGACCCCCGCCGCAGGGTGCTGATGCCGATGTTGTCTTACTTCATGGCCCTGCTGGCTTTGATGGGCTTTTTGGGCTCCTTCTGGTCTGTCTTCAAATATCCCGAGGTGAAGGTCGCTAACGAACGGTTACTCATTGGTAGCGAGGATTTTCCCATGCCTAAGCCTTCTGAAATGCGCCTGGAGAGTTATACGGGTAGTGGCTTAGGCTCAGCAACGAGAGTATTGCTGGTACAAACAAAGGATCGCCGCACCTGGGCTTTTCCAGCGGACCGGTACGACATTAATCAAATGATGCGGGTAATGCGCGGGGAGTAGTTTTAGTGGGTAGAGTTGTAGACGGTAGACGGTAGAGTTGTAGACGGTAAGTTCCGAAGCTCTACCGTCTACAACACTACCGTCTACAGCTCTACCGTCTACAACACTACCGTCTACAGCTCTACCGTCTACAACTCTACTTTTCAACTGCCGCAATACAGCTAATCTCTACATTCACGTACTTCGGCAAGTTGGCCACTTCCACCAGCGCACGAGCAGGGGCTGTGTCTGCGTCAAAGTACTCGCTGTAGACAGTATTGATGCGGCCAAAATTTTCCATGTCGCTAACGAAGACGCTACACTTCAGGACGTTAGCAAAACTGGTGCCCGCCGCTTCTAATACGGCTCCCATATTATCCAGTACACGGCGGGTTTCCGTTTCAATGTCGCCGGTGAGGAGCTCTCCGCTTTCGGGGTCAAGCGCAATTTGCCCGCTGACGTAGAGAACACCATTGTGTAGGATGGCTTGGTTATAGGCACCAACGGGGGCAGGAGCGTTGGAGGTGTTGATAACGGTTCTGGACATAGTTAATCGTTTTGGTGGCCGAAAGTAAGGGGAATATCTCAAACACGAATAGCCCACTGATAAGGAACCAGTGGGCTATTCAAATATCTTATTAGAAGGGAAGACCTACTCTTCGATGTCAGTCACCTCTTCGTCCTCGAACTGCTCGGGGCCTTTGACGATCATGTTACCGTTGTAGAACATATTACCTTCCGCATCGAAGTAGGCGCGGTGAGGCTGGTGAGTTTCACCGGTCGTCTGACAAACGGAGATAGTAGGGGCCGTAGCCTTGTAGTGAGTACGACGCTTACGCTTCCGTTGCTTCGAGATCCGCGACTTGGGATGTGCCATGGCTATTTAAATTTTGTTCTTTTATTTATTTGATATCCTTAAGTACGTCCCAGGGGCCTGGTTTATCACGATCTTCGGGTGCATCTTCTTCCGGGGCCGGAGCCACGTCTACAGAAGCATCGATACGATCCAGCATTTCTTCATCGCAAGGGTAGGGCCCTTCTCCCGTGCGGCAGTCATAGGTGCGGATCATGGGTAGAGCCAGCAACACCATTTCATAGGCATAAGGAGCGACGTTAAAAAGACTAGTATCCGGATGAAGATAAATGAGTTCTCCTTCTTCTTCCAGCGAAGTAGCATCAGCACGGAACTTCACAATTAACTGACGTTTATCAGCAATCGGAAGATCAATATCCGCTAAACAACGATCGCAACTGGTACTTGTGGTACCTGAAAAATCAAAGTCCAGCACCATTTCCCGGGTCTGGCGGTCAACGGTCAGCTGAAGCTTTACGTTGGCGTTCTTTACCGGAGAATTGGGGAAAGTAGCGAAGAATTCATCATCAACGATCAGGTCATACACGTAAATACCCTGACTAAGCCCGCTTAAGGGTAAGATAAAAGGAGATTGTGTGGACATGGCCTTACGTTTTGTTCCGGATTTGGAGCCCGTTGGCACCGGAGGACGTTTCAAAGTGGGCGCAAAGATACGGGTTTTGTTGGTTTAGACAAAGCTTGTTGGTTTTTTTTATGTGCTAAGAATGCGGCCCCGAATCTCTGAAGTTAAGACCGTTCTCTCACGGGTATTTTAGGCGGAATAGGTGAACAATAATTCACGTTCGGATATATTCGCGGGCTCGTCCCCTTTTGCCCCTTATTTAGGAACAATTATTGGTAATTACCTTACGTTAGTGCTTGTGCCGGTATGTTTTAGGCTTACCTTCGATGTACCGATTCGAAACGCTTTGAATACACCCCTTCCCCCCAGGAAAATGACATCCCTTTATAAAACGTGGACGAATAGCCTCCGGCTGTTGATCTGCCTTTTTTTCTGTTTGTTTGTGCCCGGCCTTGCTGCTCAATGCCTCACCCCAGAACTGGCGGTGTTGAATTCGTGTGTGGATCACCCAAACCCCAACGGTAGTAATACCCGGGTAGAATCTGAGGTCCTCGTATTATCCAGCGGCTTGGTTCCCGTTCCCGTATCCGTGATCGGGATCGATCTTCCCTTCAACGGCTTCGGAGCTCCTAATGCAGACATTGGGGTTAATCTTTCGGGCAACCCACTGGGCTGTTCCTGGAAAGAACCCAATCTTACAATTTTGCCAGGTTGTTCGAACGTCATTCCACTCGGGCCTAATGATACCATTCCTGCTGGTGCAACCGTAGTGGTATTCGTAACGGGTACGACGGAGAATATTGACTTGGAGAACTCCGAGTTTAATTTCGGTAACGTCTGCAACGGAGACCGCACGGTTTACATCCTGCAAAGTGCTTGTGAACGGACGGCCGGCGCCTTTGCCAATGGGGCGCCGGAAAGTGGAAATCCGCTAAGAACGATCACCATCGTTTCCCGCTGTGGTTTACGGGGTTTTACCTATAATACCCGTGAATTGGACCCCGATGATGGCACCTACTATTTGGTAGGCCTAAATCAAGTTGGTAATCTGGACTGTGACTTACCCATCATTCCGGAAACCTGCCCGTCGCTGGATACCACCTTCTATATCTGTGATCCAACCGGAGACCTACCGACGATTACCGCAGTAGAGTTATCGGCTATTTATCCCAACACTGCTCTTTCTGTATCTTTTCACCCCTCACCCGAAGCGGCCGAAACGAACATAAGCCGGATTACGGAGTACACGCCGGATGGTTCACCTAGAGACACCATCTATTCCCGGATTATTTACGCCGAGAATCTATGCATTGTGGTCAGCCGTCTTTTTATCGAGTACCAGGGGAATACGGCTGTGACCATGATTCCGTCCGAACCCATTGGTGGTTGTGATCCGCTTTTTGTTGGTATGGGAGAATTCAATCTACGGTTATGGGATGGTGAAATTGGCGGAGGGCAACCCGTCACCTACTATACCGATGCCGCTGGAACGCAAGAAATCACGGACCCGGAAGACTTCACTAGCCCGGAAACGACAATTTTTGCTCGTGCGGGTATTTTTACCTGTGAAGGAAACCTGGTGCCTATTGATTTGGTGCTGGAGGGAGGACCAACCGTTGGGGTACAGGAAGTGCCCACAAGCTGCCCGGAAAATGAAGATGGCGGAGTCGTCCTAACGGCTTTTGGGGAGAGTCCTTTTACTTTCGAGTGGGCGGGTGATACCCTGCCAGAGGTGGCTGCGGTGGCAGGACTGACCCCAAATGCTTATACTTGGACGGTTACCTCCCGTAATGGATGTGAAACAACTGGAGTAGCTACTGTTCCGGATGGCCCGCCGCTATCCTTGAGTTGTCAGGTGTCCAGCGGAGCCAGTGGCCCGGGAGTGCCAGACGGCGCAATTAGAGTTTCTCTGGCGGATGGGACGGCGCCTTACTCCGTAACTTATTTGGGCGCGGACGCAGGTGCCATGAATTTCCCAACGGCAATGGGAGAACTGACCGGCCTCCGGCCCGGTGAATACCGCATCGTCGCAACGGACGCCAACGGATGTGTCAGCGATACCTGTACGGCAGAAGTTACCCTGCTCGACCCGATCATCCTGAACTGTTCCATCAGGAACCAAGCTAATGGCACTACCGTATTGGGCGCTATTTCTATCGAATTGGGTGGCGGAGTGCCGCCTTTCAACGTCGTACTCTCCGATGGAAGCGGCGGTAGTAATACCTTCCCCAACCAACCCGCAGGATCCCGCGTTTTCGATGGCCTATCAGAAGGCCTTTATACCATTACCGTTACGGACGCGGCGGGGCAAATGACCTCCTGTGTCCAGCAAATCATCGACGAAAACTGCCCATTAATCATCAACGATGTTTCCATCCTGGCCGATGGCTGCAGCGGGGTGGATAACTCGGTCATCCGTCTTAGTATCTCCGGTAATGATGGTGTAATTTTCACGACCTGGAGCGGAGGAAATGGAATTGGTGCGTTTGATAATATGCAGGAAGCAGGTCCGCTACCCGAAGGCGATTACTTTGTTTCTGTCTCCGACGGCTCCGGTTGCCCGCCGGTGATGGTGGGACCGATCGAAGTGCGTAATCGCGGAATGGTAATGCTTGCGCCTGCTTCGATAACGGCCTCTAATCCTTGCTCCGCAACGGGAACCATCGAGGTGGCAGTCGCCAGCGGCGGTACGTCACCCTACACCATTAGGTTGGTCGATCCGATCACGGGTCTTACGCTGGACAGCATCCCCGGTGTTGCGGCGGGCGAACGGATTACCTTCGACAGCCTGGCTGGAGACTTGTCCGGCCGAGAATACGCGGTGGTGGCCACCGACGACGTAGGCTGTGACTCTGACCCAGACAGTTACGTCCTGATTAATGCGGCGTCTCCCACCTTTATGCTGGTTTCGGGAGACCAGGTTGTCACTTCTCCCAATTGCCTGGGCGAAGCGAACGGAAGCCTGACTGTTGCCGCAAGCGGCGGCCTAGGGCCCTACACTTACCGCTGGATCGATTACCCAGAGCTGGGCACTGGAAGAGTATTACCACCAGGAGCCAGCCAAATAGATCTGCCTGCGGGGACTTATTTCATCGAAGTAACAGATGCGAACGCCTGCCTTGATACACTGATGCTCAATCTGGCCGATGGAGAATCACCTGCAATAGTTTGTGGAGCACAAACCAATGCGATTGGCTCCACAGCGGGAAGTGTTGTAATTGGTGTCTCCGGAGGTCTTCCTCCTTACGTAATAACTCTTAATCAGCAGGTACTGGAGACTGACTACTTCGTATCTGTCGCTGGGGACACGCTAATTGGCGGATTAAATCCGGGATCCTACACCGCTACCGTTTCGGACGCAAATGGCTGTGTATCGACGGGCTGTTCCTTCACCATCGTAGAAGACTCCTGCAGGATTTTAGCGGTTGCCACGATCGAAGCCGTGAATTGTGACGGGAATGGATCAATTAGCGTTCTGGCTACCAATACGGCTGGAATGATTCAATACAACTGGTCAGAAGCCAGTTTCCCGAATGACAGTATTGTATTTCCTACTTCAGAAGGTGTTTTTGCGCTCAGCATTCTTGATTCTAATGATTGTCGTCTGGATACGATGTTCTCAATCGCTACGATAGATGATGCGCCGACGGTAGTCACTATGCCCGATCCGCTATACGCACTCTGCGAGGGCGATAGCCTGCGTCTGCCCATCACTTTTTCAGGAACGGGCCCCTTCAGCCTTGCTTACCGCCTGGTCCCTTTACCGGCCGGCGCGCCGGTAATCAACGGAACGTTCACCTCGCCGGGGAATACAGACCTACTCCGATTAGCCGTCAATGACCTGCCTACGGATAATAATTTGCTCGAGTTAGTTCGCATCACGGACGATAACTGTGACCGACTACTGAACATCACCACTCGCATTGAAGTAGATCAGCCTGATACCATTCGTCGGTTCGACTTTGTTTGTCGGCCTGAACCCATTACAATTGGTGGTCGTACATTCGATGTATCCAACCCATCCGACACCTTTTTGGTCGATGATGGATCTGCCTGTGGGCAGCGTTACGAGGTAGATATTACCTTCCTGTCTCCGGAAATACCGGATACTTCGGTGGTGTTCATTTGCCCGGGAACAGAATACATCATTGCTGAAACGCAGGACACCTTCAACGCCAACCGCCCGGAAGGCGAGGTGGCCTTTCCCCGAGCCGGGCAGTGTGACAGCCTGGTCTACGTTCGCCTTGATATTCCTCCGGTGTTTATCGGAAGCTTCTCGGCTAGTGCCTGTGCCGGGGACACCATCCGCTATGGTGGTGAGAGCTACACCGTTGACGAGCCTGGTGGGGTCGCCCGCCTCCCGGGCCTTGCCTCAACCGGTTGTGACTCTCTGGTAGCCGTCAACGTTAATTTCCGAACGGTCGGTGGACTCCGCCTTCTGGGGGATCATGAAATTTGTCAGGGCGATTCTATTGAACTTCGTTTTGCTTACGATGGCCCTGGTGGCATCAATGCGCAAATCCGTGACCAGTTGGGGAATACAACAAATTTGCAGGATCTGAGAAACGGTAGCAGGATAGTCTTTCACCAGGAATTGTCAACAATCTATTCGTTGGTCGACGCCGGAATAGGCGGTTGCCCGGGCACTTTTACCGGAGATTCACGGGTAATCGTGAATGATCTATCGATCACTACGGAAGCAGTCCTTGACCCAGCTGATTTTTGCGTGGATACACTGGGCCGGGTTAGCGTGGAGGTAGATGGAGGCCTGGAGCCTTATGCCTTCAGCTGGAGCAATGGCCCAACGGAAGCCAGTAATCGTAACCTGTTGGGAGGAACTTATTCCGTATCCGTAGAGGATGCTCAAGGATGCATGCGGATTGACTCCGTGAGTATCTCTAACCGGGAGCGCCTTCGGGCATCAATCTCCGCTCTTCCTCCTAACTGTGTTGGTGGTACAGGTACCCTGGTCGTGGATACCATTTATGGAGGCTCCGGCTTCTACGAAATGAGCATCGATGGCCAATTCTTTCTGCCAGTTGAGCGAGCCATCGACTTCGCCCCGGAGGTAGGCGTAGGCACGGTCACCTTCCAGGACGCCAATGACTGCTCTTTGGAAGTAAGATACATTGTTCCGGGCGCGCTGCGCCCGCAGCTCAACCTCTTCTCTGATACGACCATCATTATCGGTGATAGCCTGCTGTTGGATCCTAACATCAGCGTTGCACTCGATACTGCCTGGTGGTCTCCGCCCCTCGGGTTGAGAACACCGGATCAGCAGACAACGATCGCCCGGCCTTCATCCTCCTCTACTTATCAACTCAATTTAATTACCGTTGACGGTTGCCGGTTTACGGAACGAGTAGCCATTACGGTAGATGAACGCCTTCCAGTATACGCCCCTACGGCCTTCAGCCCTAATGGGGATAACGTAAACGACTTTTACCAACTGGAGTATGGAGACCGAGTCGTGGCACTAACGACCTTTCAGGTTTTTGACCGATGGGGTAACATGGTGCATGAAGGGCCCGATGGCTGGGACGGTAATCTGGATGGGCGTCGCGCTCAGATCGGGGTCTACGTTTTCTATGCTACCGTACAACTAACGGATGGCTCCGAGCGGTTTGTGAAAGGGGATTTCGTTCTGATGCGGTAGTAAGTGGATATTTTGGGCGTCTCCTTCCGGTAGGTCGCTTTTCAGCAAACAATTCTGTCTGCCGTACGTCTTCCCCATAGGATCAGTGAAGACCATATATAGTACCCTCGGCCACGAGAAGTGAAAATTCTTGAGACAATACTTCTCCGAAGCGAAGGCTCGGTTACTACAGGCCCGGGTTTTAGGTAATAAGCCTGGTCATTCACCGAAAATTTCAAAAATCACCTGTAGTAACCGAGTCCACTATATGTCCCTACTTCGCCGTTTGGGCGACTACCTGTCGCTCGTAAAATTTTCCCACACCATATTTGCGCTACCATTTGCGCTCTTGGGCTTCTTTTTGGGTGTGTTAGATCATGGAAGTCTGCCTTGGCAAGAGCTTGGCCTGGTGATCCTTTGTATGATCTTTGCCCGTTCTGCGGCCATGGCTTTTAATCGTTGGCTGGATCGGGATATTGACGGTAAGAACCCGCGAACTGCCGTTCGGGAAATACCCGCCGGCAAGATATCCAGTCGGTCCGCACTGATCTTTGTCATTATTAACTGCCTGCTTTTTGTCGGTGCCACTTATCTACTGAACCCACTTTGTTTTGCCTTGTCTCCGATTGCTCTGTTGGTCATTCTGGGGTATAGCTACACGAAGCGATTTACTTACCTCTGCCACTTCGTGCTTGGCCTTGGGTTAGCACTGGCACCCGTTGGTGCCTATTTGGCGGTTACTGCGGAGTGGGCTTTACTACCGGTACTCTACGGCTTGGTGGTGTTGTTATGGGTTTCCGGCTTCGACATTATCTATGCTCTACAGGATGAAGGCTTTGACCGGGAAGAGGACTTGTTCTCCATTCCCGTTCGCCTGGGAACCGAAAATGCACTACGCCTGGGGCGTTTCCTCCATCTCGTGTGCGCAAGTATATTGGTATACGCCCTATGGTATCAGGGGAATTTATACCCTGAATTTCAGTGGTTGAG
>CALIGP010000117.1 GCA_938021455.1 uncultured Lewinella sp.
CCGATGGGCTACAAACAAGCGGCGAAGGACTACATCTTTCAGTTTACGGGAGACGGGGACTACCAACGCACAAAGACTAAAGAACCCTCGTTGAAGAACGTCATCCTTAACCGTAAGGAACAGGGGAATGTCCGCTATCGGATTTCGATGGGGGATGACTTTTCTCCCAGTGTGGAGACTTTTCATCGGGATTTTAAAAACCAACGGATAATATGACTTGGTCGCTGCGCGACTTGGAGTTAACCACAGAGTTTCACAGATTAGAGCACAGATTTGCACCGATAATCGACTCAACCTAAAAGAATAAAAAATGAATACACCAGCTTATACCGAGTTTGAATTTTCCAACGGATTACTATACGATTATTCCCAAAATGATTATCCCACCCGGCTACATGCCTGGACGGAAGACAGTGCGTTTGACGAAGAAGGATCTACCTTTTACGGCTATGTATTTGAAGGGCCTACTGAAATTACGACAGCTAATAACAGCTATCAGCTGCTACCCCGGCAATACTTCTGTATGAAGGAAGGATTCTCCCTGAGTGGCGGGCGAGGTATCGTTATTGAAAGGGTAGGCTTTAGGGGAATGGATTCCCTTGGTGGCCCGGTCGAAGACTGGGGCCGATTGAAATATATTGACGGTTGTACGGACTCTTTGCTCGTGCCACCCGTCAAGCTCGGCGATCCCTGCCTTAACGCCCTGTTCTTCCCCGAAAATATTGACCAGACGGCTCATACGCACCCTTCGATGCGAGTTGGAATGGTCATTGAAGGCAGCGGCTCCTGCGTGACGCCTGATGCCGAATATGATCTCGTGCCTGGTAAGATCTTCATCATTCACCCCGACGGAACGCATCGCTTCCGCACCCGGGCTGGTGCTAAGCTTACCGTAGTCGCTTACCACCCGGATTCGGATTTTGGCCCGAAGGACGAAGACCACCCCATGATCAATCGTACGATAGTGGACGGGGTTTCAGCGGCGAAGATTGAAGGGATACGGACGGCTTGACCCTATCCGCGTTCATCCGCGTAATCCGTAATCCTTTCTCCTCGATCAAAAGCTCCAATCCTTCTTCCAAAGGTCAATCAAATCAAAGCTGATCTTGAAGGCTGTGGTTGGTTTGGCGTTATTGGCATCGGCTAAGACGGCGTAAGTACCCACCCGTAGCCGTCGTCGTGCCCCAATTTTAAACACTCGCTCAATCCCGGCGAATACTTCCTGGTAACGAAACTTCTCGTCTGGTAAATACAAGAACCCACCTCCGGCCACCGCCTTGATTCTCGTTTTCTTCAGCAGTGGCACGTTATTAATCAACGCGCCGTTGAAGTGGTGGATGTGGTGAAACTCCAGGAAGAGATTACTCGTGTTGAGGGAAGTGTCCAGTGCCTGAAAGGTTTGCCGTGGATCGGAAAGCAGGATTGGATCCGACTGCCGGAAGCGCTTGATGTCGATGAAGCGGAGGTCTTTGGTATTGATGAATTTTCCCGTCCGGAACTCGTAGTTTGTCGTACCTAGCGCGCCAAAGATAACCTGCTGCTCTATGGAGAAACGCAGGAAGTCAAAGTTGATGTCGCTGCCCAAGGGGCCAGACCAGCCCTTCCGGTGCAACACCGAAAAAGTAGGCCACTTGCTACCCAGACGAATCTTACGATCGGGCTCGCGCATATACTTCAGGCCCGGGGTGTAGCTAATGGCGGTGGTGGTAATGAGCGCTTCGTAGGGCTCGAACTCCTGGACGTCTTCCTCGTCGTCCACCAGCCCATCCAGGAAGGAACTGGTCTCCAGACCGGTAATGGGCTTGCGGGCACTGAGCTCCACTTCGTTATAAACCGTCAGACCATTGAGTAGCTCAATGGAATGACGAACGCGGCCGGCCTCTTTGAGAATATAGTTAGAGGGTCTCAACTGATTGAGATAAGCATCGAACTGGTTGATAGATTCGTAGCTACGGCCGCCGCTGGCGGAAAGGTCACCCAGCCGGAAAGGATCATAGCGAAACCAAGTGCTGAAGTTACCGTTTAGGTCTCCGTTCTTCAGACCATAGTTTAGTCCGCCGGAGGTGTTGATCATCTGACCGTTGGGGTAACGGCGGTTGTAAGAAGCGTAGGGCCCAAGGCGCCATCCGCCGACGACGGAGAAGTCGATCAATTCGGGAAGAGAGCCCACATAAAGATGGCTTTTCTGCTCGTTATTGCGAAAGCCAACGCCGTCCCAGAAGACTTCAAGGAGGGTGATCTTGTTATAGCGATCCTGGATACTATCTTGGTATTCCTTGCTCGACGTTATGGCTTTGAGACTGTCTCGAATGCTAACCATTTTGGCCTCCTCTTCGGTTAGCCCGACGGTACGACTTCCCTCCCAGTAGCTACTGTCGCGCTTGTAGGCTTCGCGGGTAGTGACGGCCACTTCGTTACCGAAGAACTTGGGTGGAAAGATGTAGTTGTGTTCGTAGTCGGAGTAGCTCAGGGTAGTGGTGCCCCGGAAGGTCGTCCGCTTTCCTTGTTTCGCGACGTAGCGCAGGGCTTGCCGACTGACGATCCAGATATCCTCGCCCTCGGCGGTTTCGTGCAGGGTGTAATCTTGCTCTAGTCGGAACTCATCGAAAAACTTCAGGGCGTATTTGCTGAAGCCGAGGTCGAGCCGGTTGATGGTCCAGCTGCCTTCGTTAATCCAGAGGTAGCCATCGCAGGTAGAGTTGCCGCGTTTGCGGGGCGTCACTTTGATCTTGTAGACGATCTGATCACCTTCCAAATCCGTACTGATGAGCTTGAATTTATAGGACAGCACGCCCGTTCCGCTCAGCGGGGAGATGACGGGGGAGTCAGCGATGTCGGTCAGCGAGACCATGTTCCGGTAGAAGTTGAAGTCGGTTTCGGCAAAGCGGGGTACAAATAGTCCCCGGACATTTCCGTAGGCCTGGTAGGCCGTCCGTTCTTCTTTATAATCGTGCGGTGGCTGGAAGTTGAGCTGTACTTCCATCTCCAACAGATTGAGGCGGCCGAGGAGTTCTTTGCGGGCTTTTTCCTCTTCGGCGAAAGGATCGGGGACGCCGTCTTCGTCGGTTTCTTCCGGCTCTGGGGCGGGCTTGCGGGCGGTACGTTCTATTTCTTCGACGGCTTTGACGTACACTTTAGAACGAGAAGGGGGCGTAGAACGCAGGTGCAAGGTGCGGTTATCGGACACTTTTTTCATGATACCGTAAGCGGGGTCCCGCTTGCTGGCATTGACCGTTATTTCGTTTAATTGAACGCCGGAGGTTTTTAGACGCATGTTGATGACAACGGTGCTGTCTAGGTCGACAATCACTCTGGCTTTCTTGGAGGAATACCCCAGGCTGGAGAACACCAGCCGGTAATTGCCCTCCAGGTTGAGGTTGAGCTCGTAATAGCCTTGGTCGTCTGATGTGGTGCCCGTTCCTAGCTCCTGTACCAGTACATTGGCGTAGGGGACGGGCTCGTTGAACTCATTGGTAATGTGGCCGAGCACAGTCTGGGCAAGCAGCGGTATCGCAGCCAGCAACCAACAAACGGATAGGATGAATCTTTTCATTTGGTTCTAATGGGTACTCCTAAGACGCGTAAAACCACAAAAAGAGGCCCCGCGGGGAGACTTTAAGGGTTCTTTAGGTCTTTGTTTGGGGGAGTGTACACCGGTGGGTGTTCGAGGTTCAGATGGTGGTGGGCTTAAAGGAGGGAATATTGGAGGGGAATGGTTGGATGTCTTCTTTTTCGGTACTGGGAAAGGAGCCTGGTGATTCAGTCGCTCTGCTGAATTTAGATTATACGCAATTGAGCTATATTTCGCTTTTAAAAAAAGTCAGTATGGAAAGTCAAAATACAGAGGAGATGGAAGCACCAGGCAGGATTGGAATTTATTTCCTTAAAGATATATGGCGGTTTTATCGTTCCTTGACGGACCCTATGCTGACGGCTGATTCAGTAGAGTGGAAATTTATCAACGGGGTTTTCAACGCATTGGGAATTGGCCTGGAACCAACGATGAAATATTTGATGGTAGAATCCCCTGGCTTCGACGAATTTGAACGATGGATTGAGCGAAACGGAGTAGTGTCAAAAGAAATGATTTCTTATTTTAATGATGTAGTATCAAAAAAAAGGCCCGTCAAATTTATGGTTGAAGAGAAGGTTTTTAATGAGTTGGACATCAAAAACTGGAACGAAAAAGGTTTTATAATCTTAAGAGGAGCGATTTCTAAAACGGAATGCGAAGAATCTGTGAAATTCATCTGCGATGAACTTTCTGTTGATATTCAGAACCCAGGAACTTGGTATTCGCCTCATCCCCTAAAGCAAGGAATCATGATTCAGCTGTTTGATTCCAAGGTGCTAAATAGGAATAGATTTTCCCGAAGAATAAGGTTAGCCTACGAGCAACTGTGGGAGGATAACGCTTTGTTGGTAAGCATGGATAGGGTAAGTTTCAACCCGCCTGAAACGTCATCGTATAAGTTTCCCGGACCAAACTTACATTGGGATGTGAGTTTAAAGCAACCCATTCCTTATGGAATCCAGGGCTTGTTGTACCTGACAGATACTGATGTGAAACAAGGAGCTTTTACGGTGATTCCGGGCTTTCATAATAAGATTGATTCCTGGTTGAATGAGTTGGGCCCATCTATAAATCCCAGAAAAATAAATCTCCTAGAATCTTTTGAAGAGAAACCAATTGCCGGAGAAGCAGGAGATTTGATCATTTGGAATCATTGCCTTCCACATGGAAGTCGTCCGAATAATTCAACATCTCCCAGAATTGTACAATACATAAATTATCAACCCTTAAATCTGGTTTCTCAAGATGAATGGATTTAGGAAATTGAATGGGCGGCTTGTAAACGGTAAGTTTGCGCTATTGTCTGCCAAGACTCTGTTCTTGCTGGCTAAACATCCTTTAGCTGAAAAACAACTCTAAAAATGTCCCCCCAAAGAATCCTCTTCACCGGCGGCTCCGGCAAAGCCGGAAAGCACGTCATCCCTTACCTGCTGGAGCAGGGCCACCGAGTATTGAATGTGGATCTTGTCCCCCTGGAACATCCGGGAGTGGATAACCTGATCGCAGACATAACTGATTCTGGACAGATGTTCAACGCCATGAGCGCCTATGCC
>CALIGP010000118.1 GCA_938021455.1 uncultured Lewinella sp.
AAGGTGTACAGACTCTTCCTTCTCCTTTCTGATCTTGCGACGCAGTAGGGCCTTAACCCGGCTAAGCAAAACGCGCGGGCGAATGGGCTTGGTGATGTAGTCATCTCCTCCCGTGTCCAGGGCTGCGATCTGACTGTAATCTTCTTCTCTGGCGGTGAGAAAAGTGATCACCGTTTCATCAAAATCTGAATCAGATCGTAATTGACGACAGACCTCCACTCCATCCATAACGGGCATCATAATATCCAGAATGATGAGATCAGGGCCAAATTCTTTTGCCTTCCTGAGCCCATCCTCTCCGTTGTTAGCGGTAGCGACCTCGTAGCCTTCTTTACGAAGGTTATATTCAAGTATTTCGAGAATATCGGGCTCGTCGTCAACCAGCAGTATTTTGGAAGGGTTCATGACAGGTAGTACTTTGAGATAAGGAAAGCACAAACTTAGGTGATAAAACGTGGGCTTTCGTTAACTCTATAATAAACCATTGTAAAACCAAATCGTTGAAAACTGTCTACTTCATCCGACACGCCAAGTCCAGCTGGGACGACGCCACCCTGTCCGACCACGATCGTCCACTCAATGCCCGTGGTAAACGGGACGCTCCGCGTATGGCCTTGCGCTTGCTGGAACTGGACAACAAACCAGACGGTATCATTACCTCTAGTGCTAAACGCGCGAAACAAACCGCCAAGGCTTTCCGGGAAATTTTTGGCCTGAGCAAAGAAGTCGTTATCGTTCGCAAAGAGTTGTACCACGCCTGGCCGGATATGATTGAGCAGCAGGTCCGCCTACTGCCAAAAAGCTGGAATACGGTGCTGGTCTTTGGTCACAATCCGGGCTTTACTGAGGTCGCCAACCAATTACAACACGACAGTTACATCGGGAATGTTCCTACCTGCGGGATAACGGTTTCAACGATGGACATTGATAGCTGGGGCGAATTCCAACTCTCCGCCGCCAAGCGGGTCGCCTACCTTTATCCTAAACAGGTAAAGTAGGTACCGGGTCGCCCCTTCTCAAGCCACTATTTAATCGCCCGCCCTGTCCTATCTATCCCATGACTAGATTGATAACGCTCTTCGCCTTCCTACTAACCCTGGCTTCCTGTGCCCAATCAGGAGCCGGGGAGCCTCCGGTAAACATCCGGGAGCTTGCTCCATTAGTCGCTGATTTACAGTTAGCCGAAGCTATTTCTGCGGAAATCCCAGTACTGGTCCGAGACTCTATGCGACAGGTGTACTTTGATCGTACCCTGGCAGAAAACGGGACGTCACGTGCGGAGTTTGACAGTCTGTTGTGGATTGTCCGTCAGGAACCTGCCTGGGTGGACAGCCTGTATACCCAGGTGGGAGAGATCCTTTCCAGGAGGCAGGTAGGTCGAGAAGGAAAGAAGGAATAAGTCCAGTCGGTGTGTGGGTAACCAAATCCACTAAATGGTGCCCCTCGACTACAATTTCGCTTCGCGGCTGGCTTCGCCGGTCGACTCCCTACGGTCGCTCGATTTTGGATTATAAACATGAATAATCCATTATCCTTCGTTGGGCTTCCCGTCTTACATGCCTGCCGGCGGCCTACTTTTGAAGGGCAAAAGTAGCAAAACCCCTGGCCTGTGTCACTGGCTTATCGGCAGAACGGAGCAAGGTAAGACGGGAAGGTATAGGCCACTTTTCTGGTTAAAACACGGGGTTTCGCATTTTGAGCGTGTGTGGGGTTTGCCTAAACAGGTCAATTTTTAAAGCCACGTATAGGCGTGCCTGAGATAATACTTCCGAAGTTGCATGAAATCGTAGCGGACCATTCTTATACACACGTAGAGTCCCATTGCAGCTCCGTTCTCGGCCAATAGACATATCTTCGCGGAGTCTCTTCCACCAATCATGGCCAACACCACTCCGAACCCCCAACTTCACCTCCATCAGGTCTCCTTTGACCTGATCAGTGAGGGGGTGCTCTGGATTGATAAAACAGGCCGGGTTGCCCATAGCAATGAAGCCGCGGCTCGCTTACTGGGGTACCCCCGTCGGGAGCTGGTTCACCTTTCCTATTTTGAGATCAATCCACACTTCAGCTTGATGGCATGGAGGAAATTCCGTAGTCGGTTGAAAGAAGTGGAAAATGACAGACTGGACACGGAATTCGTTAACGCCAGCGGACGCCTTTTCAGCGTCCGGGGCAAGTGTACTATTGATCGTTTTACGGGAGAAGATGATCTCTGCCTGATTATTTTCAATAGTACAGAGGCGGGGAAGCGGGATGCCGATTTGCTCGAAGCCCTACAGCAACACGGACAAATTGCCAGCTGGGAGTATAACCTTGCCAATGGCCAGGTATTCCTCGGGGCACCGGCACGGAAATGGTTAGGTTGGTCTTCAGAAAGAGAGTTTTACCCCATACAAGAGTTCCGTGAAAAGGTCGGGGAGGTTTTACCCGAAGCAGATCTTGAGCGATATCAACAACTACTCCAACGGGTACTTCGTTCCGGGCAATTTTTCGAGACCGACCTCTCTATGACCACCGCTGGTGGGAAACAGGAAACGTTCTCTCTCCGCGGAGAATCGGTAGAGAACGAACTGGAAGTCTTCAAGATTTATGGCACCCTATCTCCAGAAGCAACCCAATCGTCTCCAGCACCCTCAATGGGTAGTGAATCTACTTATCACTTTACCCTCGACAATAGCCATGAAGCGATTTATTGGTTTGACCTCCAGGAGCAGCAGATATCTTTCGTCAATGCCCGGGCCAGTGAACGTAGTGGCTTTAGTCGTCAGGAACTCATTGGTCAAAAGCTCACAGATCTTTTTACCGAAGCAAGCCCGGGGATATTAGAACAGCTACCTCAGGAGGTTACTTCCAAGCAATATCTGGAACTGACGACCGGTATTCTGAGAAAAAATGCCCCCCCCTACCCTGCCCGACTCGCTTGCCACTTACATCAGAACGGAGACGCTGCCTCCTTGATCATCCTGGCACACGATACCAGCCGGGAGCAACAGGACAATGAACACCTGCAGCTTCACATTACAACATTGAACGCGCTACGGGAGTGGGTCATCTGGTTGGATGCAAAGAATAAAATTGTATTGATGAACGCCGCTGCCCGCCGAAAATTGGGTCGTAAGACCAGCCGCGACATCAACCAGGTTCCCATTTTAGAGCTCATGCCCGACCTGGTCATACCTCCACTATCCGATATCCGTCAAGAGCAACTGGACGGCAGGGTACGCCCGGACACGGAGTATCATTTCTCTGACCCCGGTGGAGCTGAACGGATTCTTCAGATTCGGTTTGCTCAGGTGGCAGCCGATACCCGCCTGTTTCTGAGTATCATTTGCCGGGATGTCACGGCTGAGTACAACAATAAACAGCGCCTTCGGCAGGCGAAACGGCGCGTGGATGAGCTCAGGCAGCAGCTGGAAAGTGAGAACGAAGTCTTAAAAGAACAGATCGAGACGGTTCATGCGGCCGGTCCTATCATTACTGTCTCTAAGAAATACCAGAAGGTCTTGGGCCAAATTGCTCAGGTAGCAGATACGGACGCGACGGTTTTGGTAACCGGTGAAACGGGAACCGGAAAAGAGCTCCTAGCCCACTCCATTCATAACTTCAGTAATCGCAGCTCCCGGCAAATGATCAGTGTTAACTGCGCGGCATTGCCGGAAAACCTGATTGAAAGCGAGCTCTTCGGCCACGAACGCGGCGCCTTTACCGGAGCCTTCGCCCAGAAAAAGGGCAAGTTTGAACTTGCTCATGGGAGCACCATTTTCCTGGACGAAATTGGAGAACTCCCGCTAGACATGCAAGCAAAGTTGCTGCGGGCACTACAGGAAGGAGAAATTCAGCGCATTGGCTCAGCGGATGTCATCCGCGTAGACGTTCGGGTAGTAGCCGCCACTAATCGAAAGCTGGAGCAAATGATCAACAACGGTACTTTCCGGGAAGATCTCTATTACCGCCTCAACGTTTTCCCCATTCACAACCTCCCCCTGCGGGAACGACGGGAAGATATCCCGGTGCTCGTCAAGCACTTCGCCCGGCTCTACGCCGATAAGATGGGCCGCCTCATTAGCGACATCAACCAACGGGATCTGGCTCAGTTACAGGATTATGACTTCCCTGGCAACGTACGGGAGCTCATTAACCTCGTGGAAAGGGCCGTAATTACCTCCAGTACGACTACGCTTAATCTCGCGGGGAGCCTTCGTGTCCTCCGCCGCCCGGAAAGGGGCGAGGGGGGAAGCCTTAACCTCAGCGGAGATAAGTTGCTCACCTTCGAAGAGATGCAACGGCAGTACATCATTGAAGCCCTTAAACGTACGAAGGGCAAGGTGACCGGCCCCGGTGGGGCCGCCGAAAAACTCGACGTCAACGGCCGTACACTCATGAGCAAAATGAATAAGCTGGGCATTAACCGGAATGATTATACTAGTTAGTTTTTATTAGTTTTTACACTACTCATTATGAAACCCTTTTTGACTACCTTTTTCGTTCTCCTATTAAATGTACTTGTTGCGCAACAAGAAGTCTTTATCCCACCACTAGAGGCTGCAAACCTAGCCTTTGAAAAACAAGATTACAAAGCTGCGTTGAGGCTTTTCAATATTGCCAAAGACAAACCAAGAGGTAGCTATAAAGACTGGATGAAGGCAGCAGCGGCAGCGGCAGCATTAGATAAACAAGGACGTTTTGGGGAGATGATATACAAAGCCCTTCAGGACGATTATTTATCTACCATAGTTGTTTACGATACTTCTCGTTTTTTCGCAAATTACCAATCCGGCCCCTATCGACGAATAGTAGAAGCTGAATTCAAAAAATCATTATCCCCACAAAGCCCAATACCCAACCATATTCACCGTGGAATTAATTCATTCTACGTAATTGAAAACTATCATTACAAAGACCTGGTATTTGCCGCGCAAAAAGCCATTAATCAAGCTAATTTCCCTCTCGCTTTCAGCCTGTACCGCAGGAGTCTTGCGTTATCGGAGAAAAGTCCTGTTAGTCTCCTTCGCGCAGCTATGGCAGCACTCAAAACTGGCCAACCGGAATGGGCAAAAGGATATATTAAAAAAGCCTTTCTTATTGCTCCTGCTGAAGCGATTAATGTTTTGCGAACGGATGAAAAGCTATCGAACTATACTGGGGACAACAAATTCCATCGATTAATCAGTGCCGAAATAGTAAAACATTTCCCAGGTCTTGATCAAGTACTTACTTCGGAAATAGATGACATCTGGAATGACTACACAGAATATAGAAAACTATTCCCTAGCCAGTTATATCAGGTTAAAAATGCTTACACCTATTATTCCGAAGTTGCTGACCAGCAATTTCATGAACAGCAAGCTAAGCTTGATACCTTAAGCGTACGCCGGATCACTAATATTTTTGATGAAGCAGGT
>CALIGP010000119.1 GCA_938021455.1 uncultured Lewinella sp.
TTTCCGCATCCGTTCCGGCATCGGCGAAGTCGTCGAAGGCACGCTCGGTAACGTTGATGATGTGCTCAGAGATGAAGGGGGCTCCTTCGGCGGCACCCTGGTCGCTTGACTTGATGGCACACTCCCATTCCAGCACGGCCCAACCGTCGTAGTTGTACTGGCTGAGCTTGGAGAAGATGGCTTTGAAGTCGACCTGCCCGTCGCCGAGGCTGCGGAAGCGGCCGGCCCGGTCCGCCCAGCCGGCATAGCCGGAGTAGACGCCTTGGCGGCCGGTAGGATTAAACTCCGCGTCTTTAACGTGGAAAGCACAGATGCGCTCGTGGTAGATATCAATGAACTCCAGGTAGTCCAGGCACTGTAACACGAAGTGACTGGGGTCGTAGTTGATCTGGGCGCGGGGGTGGCCGTCAACGGCTTCCACGAAGCGCTCAAAGCTGGTGCCGTCAAAGAGGTCTTCGCCTGGGTGAAGTTCGTAGCCAACGTCAACGCCGCACTCATCGAATACATCGAGGATGGGCTTCCAGCGTTTACCGAGCTCGCCGAAGGCTTCCTCTACCAGTCCGGCAGGCCGCTGCGGCCAGGGGTAGAGGTAAGGCCAAAGCAGAGCACCGGGGAAGGAAGGATGGGCCTTCAGGCCCAGGTTTTGGCTCGCTTTAGCGTTCCACTTCATCTGCTGTACGGCCCATTCCTGAGTGGCTTTAGGGTTGCCGGCTACTTCAGCAGGCGCGAAGCCTTCATACATTTTGGCGTAGGCGGGGTGAACGGCCACGAGCTGCCCCTGCAGGTGGCTGGCCAGTTCTGTGACGGTCAAACCGTGCTCCGCGATCTTGCCTTTCCACTCATCGCAGTAGGTTTTGGAGGTCGCTGCTTTTTCCAGGTCGATCAATCGGGCGTCCCAACTAGGCACCTGAATACCTTTATAGCCGAGGCCGGCCATGTACTTACAGATATCGTCAAGGTTGTTGAAGGGAGGTTCGTCTCCCATAAATTGTGCGAGGAAGATGGCGGGGCCCTGGATCGTAGTCATGGGGTTGGTCTTTTGTTATTTTGGTTGCGTGATCTAGTTCTAGTGAATCCACTAAGGGGAATCACAGGGAGGCAAGATAACAAAAACTAGTGGGGCTGGTCTGTCTGATTTATGGACGCCGGACCCCTGAATTTGGTTTCGCCTGATGCTACCTTGTGTGCTATCGATTGCAGAAACCATATCTACTAACTTTACGGAAAAAAATATGACAACTACTGATCTAAAGCCCGAAGAGTACGCTCCTTTTTACGCCGGATACATCGCCCGGGTAGGGGAGATGGAGTTGATACCTGCCATGGAACACAGTCGTAAAGAGCTACTGGCTTACCTGACGGAAGTACCCGATAATCGTATCAACCACGCCTACGCTCCGGGTAAGTGGACGATCCGGGAGTGCCTGCAGCACATCATCGATACCGAAAGAGTATTTGCTTACCGGGCCCTACGGCTCGGGCGTGGGGATGAAACACCGCTGCCTGGTTTCGATCAAGACCAGTTCGCAAGTGTAGTGGACGTCTCTCAGCGGGATTTTAAGGAAATGGTGGAAGAGTTTCGTCTTCTCCGATTAACGACGGAGCATTTGTTCAAAAGCTTTACCGAAGCCGATTTGCTAAGGGAGGGGCAGGTTAGTGGCGGAAATGTATCCGTCAGAGCGGTCGGTTTCATGCTGAGCGGACACGTGCTCCATCACGCGGCATTGTACCGCGAAGCGTACAAATAGCTTTCCACTCTTAAGCTTTCACGAATGAAGCCGACTAGTGCAGTGTAATTTAAGTTGAGTTAGGTTTTTGCGCCGGGATTTTGGTCGCTGGCTAGATGAAGAAATCGGTGCATAGCCATAGCTACGGACCTATTTTTTCATGACGCCAGCGGGCAAAAGACCAAGCAGAAACTAGCGAATACTTAGATTACACTGCACTAGTACGATGATCTCTCCTGTGTGAACTATGTGCCTTTGTGTCCCTATGCGTTATCAACAAAATTGCGTAGCAATAATGCCGTATGCGCTTCGCGCTTTTCGACACAAAAGGACACACAGACACAAAGAGCACTTAGAAGAGTTTGCCGGTTAATGATGGCGTTGATCAGTCAACTCTAACCCGGAGAGCAATCCATGTCACTTTTCGCTGAGGCGGAATGGACCAGTTTACTCCGTCACTACGGGTACTCGCAGCCTCACCGCGATTTCATCCCCTACCAGCCCTCCAAAGAGGAAGGGCCCTTCGATGCCAAAGTCTTCTCGTCGTACGGTTGTCGTCCCCTGGAAAACACTATCTTCAAAGCTGAAGGGAATGCTCAGTTGCTTATCAACTCCACGAATACTTAGTGTACCCTCAACGAGGTATCCATCGCTTGTTTTCTGGAAGGAACTGGAGACGAAACTAATCCGTGGGTGATTCTCCACGTCTAGCCATTTGTCTCCCCGGGCGTGCTTGTCCTTTGTTTTGTTACCGGTGCTGATCGTGGCGGCATCGACCCAGACGTCGAATTTGGAATTCTCCAGTTCCTCTGGAGTGAACCGGATGGTACCTTCCAGACCTTTAAAATTACCCTCGGCTTTTGCCGTAGTAAACTGGATAGAGAAATCATCAGCGGGGCGGTAATCGGTGGCCCAGACGATGGAAAGTGCCAGCATCAGAGAAAGCAGGATGGAAAAGCGCATGATCGAATAGTTTGGGCAGGTAACGACATTGAGCTGAGAATGGTTTTGGCGCTTGGTCGGATCTGCCTCCGGAGGAGAGCGGCTGCGAGTATCCTCCGGCTACGAGTTGAGGTATGCACTCATAGCCTTCTACTCTGAAGATATAGTCTCCTCGGTCACCAGAGGTGAAAAACTTTTAAGAACCAATTTTAACGAAGCAGGCGGCTTGATCACTTCAGGTCGGGAACGAAGCGTTTGAACATCATAATTACTGAAATTTTGAAAATCACCTGAAGTGACCGAGCCTACTATATCTTTAATGAACCTGATTTTTATGCCCATCTCTTCTGTGTGAACTTTGTGTCTTTGTGTCCTGTGTGTAGCCAGTAGAATTGCGTAGCAATAACATTGATATGCGCTTCGCGCTGTTTGACGCAAAGGGCACACAGGCACAAAGAGCACTATGAAGAGTTTGTTGATTAATGACAGCGCTCGCTGGTTGACGATAGGAGCTGCCATACTTAGGGTGTCCCGCGCAGGGTTTAATACGATTAGGGAGGAATCACTGACGGAGCACCCTACTATTTTACTCCGGAGGAACCGGCGTTAGGCAAAAAAACCGGGCCGCCAGGAATCAATCCCAACGGCCCGGCTAGTCGAATTACGACTGATATTAATCGTTAGCTCAGCACTTCCTTCACCACGTCAGCGGCTTCCTGAAGAGCAACGGCAGAACGTACGTTCAGGCCAGACTCGTCGATGAGCTTCTTGGCGATGTCAGCATTAGTGCCCTGGAGGCGAACGATGATCGGAACTTTGATGTCACCGATGTTCTTGTAAGCATCTACAACACCCTGAGCAACGCGATCACAGCGAACGATACCACCGAAGATATTAATCAGGATGGCCTCTACGTTCGGGTCGCGGAGGATGATGCGGAAAGCTTGCTCTACCCGAGCTGCGTCAGCCGTACCCCCTACGTCGAGGAAGTTGGCAGGTTCTCCGCCGGAGAGCTTGATGATGTCCATCGTGGCCATGGCCAATCCGGCGCCGTTTACCATACAGCCAACGTTACCGTCGAGGTTAACGAAGTTGAGGCCGTAGCTCTGTGCTTCGACTTCGGTGGCGTCTTCTTCCGTTACGTCGCGCATGGCGGCGATTTCTTTCTGGCGGTAGAGCGCATTACCGTCGATGCTGAACTTACAGTCAACGGCGATGATGCTGTCGTCTGGCTTATGCAGACAAGGGTTGATCTCGATCAGGGCCGAGTCAGCACCCAGATAGGCAGCGTAGAGCTTGTAGATGAACTTGGTCATGTTCTTAAACGCCAAACCAGAGAGGCCCAGGTTAAAGGCTACTTCACGAGCGTTGAAGGGCTGCATACCCAGTTCTGCATCAATGTAGGTCTTGTGTACGAGGTGAGGTGTTTCCTCCGCAACGGCTTCAATGTCCATACCACCCTGAGTAGAGTGAATGATGACATTCTGCTGGCGCCCACGGTCCATCAGGATGGAAATGTAGTATTCCTTACAAGCGTCAAAATCTGGTGCGTAAGCGTCTTCAGCTACGAGGATTTTGTTGACTTTCTTACCGGGGCCTTCCATGCCACCCGGAGTCTGGGGTGTTTTCAGCTGCATGCCCAGGATGTTAGAGATATGCTCTTTAGCCTCGTCCCGGTTTTTGGCCAGCTTTACGCCACCACCTTTACCACGGCCACCGGCGTGAATCTGCGCCTTGATCACGGCAAATTGGCTGCCGGTTTCTTCGGCGAGCTGATCATATTTGGTCATGGCTTCTTCGACGGAGTCAGCAGCATAGCCGTTCTGAATCGGGACACCGTACTTGACGAGGATGCTCTTGCCTTGGTATTCGTGGAGGTTCATATTGGGGGTCTTGAATTTGGTGCGAAGATAGGAAAGTTAGTGATTACCACTACTGTCTGATTCGCTTTTAAAGAATTGATTCAGCTAAGTCGTGGAAGATGTTCACTTTTTCCTGTCATCAATCCTATTTGCATAGTTATTGCTTATGGTTAACATATAAAGTATAAATATAAACTAATGACTTGGCGCCGCTACTTTTGTCGCACCAAAACATCCAGGATGAATATTGATCTACTGATCGAAAATTTGCGCAACCCCGCTCTTCTTTTTTTTGGCCTCGGCATTCTCTCTGTTTTCATAAAGAGTGATTTAGAGATTCCGCCAAAGTCCTCCAAATTCATTGCTCTTTACCTTTTGTTTGCCATTGGCTTTAAGGGAGGGCATGAATTAAGCCATGAGCACATCGACGGAGAGGTAATCTCAACTATCTTATTCGGCCTGGCCTCTGCGGTGATCATTCCTCTGATCACTTTTTTTATGCTTCGGCGTAAGCTGGGGGTGTTTAATGCAGGCGCCATTGCGGCCGCTTATGGCTCGGTGAGCGCGGTAACTTTCGTCACCGCCGTAAATTATCTGGAAATGAAGGGCCTGCCGATGCACGGGCACCTCGTCGCATTAATGGCTATGATGGAAGCTCCGGCCATCATTATGGGCCTGTTGTTGATCTCTATATTTAATCGGGAAGACAAAGAGCGCATCGCTAAACGGCACGCCATTGCGCACTCTTTTACCAACGGTAGTGTGCTGCTCATTCTGGGTAGCCTACTGATTGGCTACATCGCTAACGACCAGCAGGCGGAAGGAATTCGGCCCTTCACCAACGATATTTTTAAGGGCTTTCTCGTGCTGTTTCTGCTGGATATGGGCATCGTAAGCGGCAGAAACCTCAGGGGCTTTGTGAAAGGAGGGGCCTTACCACTGGTATTTGCCACCATAATGCCACTGTTGATCGGCGTTACCATCGCTACCATTTCCGGGCTTGTGACGGATGATCTGAGTAACCGATTTGTCCTGGCGGTACTAGGTGCCAGCGCTTCTTACATTGCCGTGCCGGCCGCCATGAAAATGGCGGTGCCACGGGCCAATCCAGGTCTCTACCTACCGATGGCGCTTGCCGTTACGTTTCCGATAAATATTACGCTGGGGCTACCGCTGTATTTTGCCTTTGCGGATGATTATTTCAACTCTGTGCTGCTGGCTCTTTTGTAGCAACCCCTTGCACCTGCGCTCCGGCGCCCTGATCCTCAGAATGGTTTGTGCGCCGGAGCGCAGGTGCAATAGAAGGTTGAAAAAGCGAAGGTTTACCGCAACCGATAACGCCCGACCAGCTGCGCCGTAAGCGGCTTAAAGGCTGTAACTGTCGGAATCTGAGCAAAAACCCCACTATTTATAACAAGTTCCTCTGTTGTCGTAAAGTAATTATTGAGCTGCTGATCTACTATCAATCCCACGCTAAAGGAATGGCTAATACGAACATCGAAACCTCCTCCCGCCCGAAAAAGTAGGGGAGGTACGCTATGTACATCTCGAAGATTAACCGGTGAGAAAAAGAGGTCAAAACACCCGTCAGGCCTAAACTCAAATCGGGTAGCCTCACTGCGTAAGCGTACGAGTATAGGAACATTGATGGAAACTTGCGCTCGTAAGGCAATCTTCCCCTTAAACAACAAGTGTCGGTAACCTATGGGCACACCAATATCGAGCGCCAAGCCATTGGGGGCATTATTATTCAGGTTGCTCAAGTTAGTGCTCGGACAAATACTAGAACCTCCGTTGTTGATGGGGTCAGGTTGTTCAAAAAACAGTGTGTCGATAGGTCCGGAAGAAACCTGCGTTTGAGTCAACAAAGTCTCACTGTAATTGAAATTGAGCGCCTGGACACCAACTCCAAAGTATAGACTACCCGATGCACCAAGAGCAAGATGCGCTTCCATGCCAAGCCGACTACTTAATTTTTCGCTTACGTCAATGCTCGTAAAGTCGGTAATCGTTCCCATCTGTCTAAGTGCAAAATTTTCACCACCACCTACAGTGAGCAAGCCATCAAAAGAAAATGATGATGCCGAGCTTTGGATAAGGGAAGATCCCATTCCACCATATATTTCGATGGAAGAGAGCTGAGCTGCCAAAGGGAAGATACAGAACAATAAGGGGGCTATCAGTAGTCGGGGTAAAAACATGGTGTAAGGGTTTTAGGTAAGATAAATCTACTGGGAAAAACTCTTTAGTACTACCAGCTCGTATCCTTTAACATCATTAACGTTAGTAATCCCTACAAAGCATCACTATTCTCTTTCACCCACGCCGCCCGCTCCAGAATAGCGGCCTTGTCGTCCCCGTCTTTTTTGTCCCAGGTTTTATACATGAAGGCCATGCGGAAGTTGTTGCTGAATTTTTCCCGGTGGCGATCCAGAAAATCCCAGTAGAGGCTGTTGAAGGGGCAGGCCTTTTCACCAGTCTTTTCTTTCTTGTTGTAGTGACAGCCTTTGCAGTAATCGCTCATCTTATCGATGTAGTTGGCACTGCTGCAATAGGGCTTGGTGGCGACGAGGCCGCCATCCGCCCGCTGGCTCATGCCCCGGGTGTTGGTAATTTCGACCCATTCGATGGCGTCAATGTAGACGCCGAGGTACCAGGCGTCTACCTCGTCCGGGTCTACGCCCAGAATAAGGGCAAAGTTCCCCGTTACCATCAGCCGTTGGATATGGTGAGCGTAGGCCTGGTCCAGGCTCTGGTTGATGGCGTGGCTGAGGCAGTTCATCTTCGTTTCTCCACTCCAGAACCAATCGGGCAATTTTGCTTTATGGTTCAGGTCATTGCTGGCGGCAAAGGCGGGCATTTTCGCCCAGTACACGCCTCGCATATACTCCCGCCAGCCGAGAATCTGCCGGACGAAGCCCTCGACCTGGTTAATCGTTATCTCCTCCGGCCGGGACCGCCAGGCAGCGATGGCGGCGTCAATGACTTCCTTTGGGGAGATCATCTTCGTATTCATCGCAAAGCTCAGGTTAGCGTGGTAGAGCAGCGGGTGCTTCACTGTCATGGCATCCTGGTACGTGCCAAATTTAGGTAGGCGATTAACGCAGAAGTTTTCCAGCGCTTCGAGGCACTCGCTGCGGGTGACGGGGTAGGCGAAGCGATTATCCTTCATTCGGCCCATTGTCTCTACACCGTGGCGATTCAGCAGCTCTACGATTTCGCCAGCGTCTTTAGGGAAGGTCTTTGCCTCCGGGAAGGTGATGTCTTTGGGCAGCTTACCCCGGTTGTCATGGTCGAAGTTCCATTGCCCGCCTTCGGGCTCGCCAGCGGCGTCCAGCATGATGTCATAGCGGCGACGCATCTTCCGGTAGAAGGTCTCCATCAGGTAGGTTTTCTTGCCCTCGAAGAGCTCCTTTACCATCATCCGCTCACTTAGGAAATGCTCGCTGTCAACGGCTAAGGTTACTCCTCCAAAGTTTTCCGAGAATCTTTTTAATTCCTGATCGAGCCTCCATTCATCGGGAAGCTGGTACTCGACGGTCTGAGCTTCCAGTTCTGAGGCTAAATGGTCCAGATTATCGCTGATGGATTCCAGCTGGAGTTCTCTGGTATCGTCCAATGTCCGGTACTCAACGGTGTGGCCAAGTTCCCGAAGGCGATTAGCAAATGCCCGCATGGCCAGAAAGAAGCCCGTGATCTTTTGAATGTGGTGTTTTGTGTAATTGGTCTCTGACCAGGTCTCGAACAGACAATAAGTCACCTTCGGATCTACGGTCTTAAACCAGCTGTGCTTTTCATTAAGTTGGTCACCAAGGAGGAGACGGAGGGTGGGCATGGGATGTTCTTTGCGAGCGAAACGCGAATTGAGGCTTTTGGATCACGGATTAGGCGGATTTACGCGGAGACCATTTTCTCATCCGATGCATCTTCTCCGGGCGGAGCCCGTGAGAAGTTCATCGGATGTGTAAAATGGCCGGCGCTAGATTCGCTTTCGGGTCGAGACATCGGATGAACTTTTCACCGACTGCGTCAGGCAAAAAGATGCATCCGATGACCGACCCTCATTCGCGTCCATCCGCGAAATCCGCGATCCTATGCTTTTATCTCTGCTCCCAACCTACTGATCTCCACGATCACCTTAGCTGCTGCTTCCATCTCCTCCAGGCTCGCCCACTCGTATTTAGAGTGAAAGGCATGCTCTCCGGCGAAGATATTAGGGCAGGGGAGGCCCATGAAGCTGAGGCGGGAGCCATCGGTACCGCCCCGAATGCTGTCAGGCTTGGGGGTAATGCCGACGTTGCGGATCGCGTTTTCGGCCAGGGCCATCACGTGGGGGTGCTCATCGAGCACCTCCTTCATATTGCGATATTGCTCTGTGATACTGAGCTTGATCTCAGAGTTCGGGTAGTTCGGAGCAACGGCGATAATGATATCCGCTAGGTCATTAGCCAGATCATGGAGCTTGGCGGTGTCGAAGTCGCGGAGGATAAAATCAATGCGGGCAGACTCTGCCTTCGCTTCCATTTCCACGGGATGGAGAAAGCCTTCTTTTCCTTCGGTTGTTTCCGGGCTGAGGCGGCCTTTGGGCAGGGCGGCGATGATGTCGGCGGCGATTTTGATGCCGTTCTCTAGGTGGCCTTTGGCCATGCCGGGATGGGCGCTTACGCCGGTAATGGTGATGCGGGCACCGTCAGCGCTGAAGGTTTCGTCCTGCAGGCTGCCGAATTCTTCCCCGTCGATGGTGTAACCGAAGTCGGCGGCGAGCTTATCCATATCGACGGCGTTGACGCCGCGGCCGATCTCTTCGTCGGGGGTGAAGAGAATGCGTACCCGTCCGTGTTCGATGCCGGGGTCGTTGACCATGGTTTCCACGGCAGTCATGATGGCTGCTACACCGGATTTATTGTCAGCTCCGAGCAGGGTGGTGCCTGAAGCAGTAATGATGGTGTGGCCCATGCACTGGTCAAGTCCTGCATGGTCAGCCATACGAATGACTATGGAAGGATCGTCGGGTAAGACCAGGTCTTCTCCCTGATAGTTTTTGTGAACGAGCGGCTTTACGTCTTTACCGCTTGCGTCAGGGCTGGTATCCATGTGACTGCAAAAGCAGATGACGGGTGCGCCTTCCTTTCCTGGTGTGGCGGGCAGGGTAGCGTATACGTAGCCGTGCTCGTCCAGGTGAGCATCTTCAAGGCCGAGGTCCTGGAGCTCCCGGGCTAACACCTTGCCCAGATCCTTCTGTTTCATCGTGCTGGGCTGGGTGGGGGAGTGGGCGTCGGATTGCGTATCGATCTGTACGTAGCGGAGGAAACGGTCGAGGAGCATGGTTGGTCTTTTGGTTCGTTGGTCTTTTGGGCTGCCGCATACTGGAGGCGCGGACGCAGGTGCAAGGTAAGTTGATGATAGCAAAGTCTTTGCTGCATAAAGCCTCCCCCTGCACCTGCGTTCGCGCCAAAAACGTCGATGAAGCCAGGATTCCCGTCGAATAGGCCTTTCTATGACTACCGAACGTCTTATTTTACACCAATGAAAATCCTGCTTTACTTCATTCTCGCGCTGGTTCTGATTGCGGTTGCTCTTCTTGCCTGGTTTTTCCTGATCTACGCCAGGACGCCGAGAATTGACCTGCCCGCTACGGCATCCGAAAAGGAAAAGCTTGATTACGTGGATGAATACCTGAGCAAGCTGTACGAAGACGGAAAATTCAACGGGGCTGTTCTCCTTGCCCGCAACCATGAACCGCTGCTGATGAAAGCCTACGGCTTCACGGACGCCCGGCGAAAAGAGACCCTTACGACGGAGTCTTCCTTTAGGCTTGCCTCCGTTTCCAAACAATTTACGGCTGCCGGAATTTTACGCGCTCAGGAGCTGGGCCTGCTTCACATTGATCGTCACGTAACGGATTACCTGAAGACTTTCCCTTACCCAACGGTTACGGTTCGTCACCTGCTGAATCAAACCGGGGGTGTTCCGGATAACTATATGCGTCTGGCCCAGGAAAACGTCGAGAGACTGAAGGGGCCACTGACGATTGATGAGGTGGTCCGGCTGGTGTCAGAAGAAGGGGAAACACCCAAACATGCGCCGGGAAAAGTCTTCGCTTACTCTAACACAAATTACGTTCTTTTGGCGGGAATCCTTGAAGCGGTAAGTCAGCAAAGTTTTGAGGCCTTTATGAGCAAAGAACTGTTTCAACCACTGGGCATGAAGCACACCCGCGTCTGGAATCTGCTGTCTCCGGACGAAACCTTCCCCGGAAAAACGGAAGGCTTTAGATTAATCGGAGGGCAGGCACGTGCGCTAAAACCTGACTTTATTGACGGGGTGGCAGGTGACGGTGCTGTTTTTTCGAGTATAAGTGCTTTTCTGATCTGGGACCAGTTCTGGTCCGGCAATGACCTGATCAACAACGAACTTCTTCAACAGGCTTTTCAGCCGGTAAACTTGCCCAGGCAAAAAATATCTTACTACGGCTTTGGCTGGCTGATCGACAAAAAAGGATTCCACTGGCACAACGGCTCCTGGCTGGGAGCCGGAACTTACATCGGCCGTAACGCCGAAAAAGGAACCTTGCTTGTATTGCTGGATAACTCCGAAAACGTTCGAATGGACGATATTGCCCGGGAAGTGGGGAAGGTCTGGCGAGGGTTGGATTGATGGACTTGGCTGCGGGCCTAACGAACACGATGGGCTGCACTGCGGACCTGCGGTCCTTCGCTGACCCATCGCTACGAGAGGCTACCCTCCGGGTCTACTTCTTCAAACTAGCCATAAACATCTCCAGCATCATCTTGAAGCGGGGATCATCCAGGTTGCGGGAGATTTCGTCTACCTGAGCGGGGATGTCGCGGTTAACCCGTTTGAGCAGCTGGCGTCGCTGGTAACGCTTGGTCGTGGCGTAGACGGGGGCGTAGACGTTCATCAGTTTGCGGCAATATTTGGTAGCGCGTTCGAGGACTTCGTCTTCGGCGACGGCTTCGTTGGCCAGGCCGGCGGCTACCGCCGCCGAGGCGGTAAACATGGTCGCCTGCTGCACGTCCACCCAGCCCTGGTGCTCGCCGCGGTAGTAAGTGATCAGATCAGCGTAAAGCTCGGGGATTTGCAGGGACATATTGAACTCGTTCATCCCCATCGTGTGCTTGGGGCCGATGGCCATTATCCGGTAATCCGCCGTCAAGGCTAGTATGGTGCCGCCAGCCGGGGCAAAGCCCGTTAGCGCGGCGACGTAGGGCTTGCTCAGCCGGACCATGGCGGCAATGGCTCCAAGATTGGCGTGCCAGAATTTTCGCAGAGTCTCGTCAGTAAAAGTGGCCATATGCTTGATGTCCAGTCCGGCACAAAAGCAGCCAGGCCTGCCCGCCAGGACTACACCCAGTACCTCCTCGTTTTCCTCCAGCGCGGTAAAAGCCGCCAGCAAGTCTTCCGACAGCTGGGTATCGATGGCGTTTACCTTGCCGTTGTTGATGGTAACGGTGGCCAGGCCTTCCTCAAGGGTGACGGTAAGGCTGTCATATTGTTGCATGTCTTGTAATCTTTAGATCGGCAAATTAGCGAATTTTCGCTAGACTGGTTGTTCAACCCTACGAAATGGTCGTTCGGCGATTGTTGCTTGCCCATGAATTTATCTCCCTTCATTTTGCGGTCATCCTTTAAATCTGAAGCCATGGTCAAATCAATAGTGATTCCTTTTTTACTAATCTGCGGCGGAGCCTTCTCATTGGCGGCTCAAACCAGTATCGCCGAGGAGAATAAATACGCAGTGGGAGCTACGTACCTGATAAGAAATTCTCCAACTGGGCCAGTCGTTTACTGGGACGGCGAATTGGCGGCAGAAGAACTCTTTACCTGGGAGACGGAGCGGATGGTGACGGTTAATCCTCCTACATCAATAAAGCCTCGACTTGTATTGTACCTGTTTGAGGACGGACGGGTTGATTACGTCGTTGATTTGAAATTTCAACGACATCCGCTTTTACCTCTGCCAACCGTTCGTGAAGATGGAACCGATAAGAAAATGGATGCTGTAGCATACACTTTTGAAAATGGCGTGACCTTTAGTTATGAAGCGGGCATTCCCCGCTTCGTCCTGAACAACGAGGAACTAGCGTATACTGGTGAAAATGGATATTATCGAGTCCACTCCGCTGGTTTTGATGCCGGTATCTCCTTTGGACCTGATTACGGCTCTCGCATATTTCACTATTTTACCAGAAAATAAACCCATGGTAATTCCCTCCTTTCGTGGCCCCAGTTCCCGGGAATGGCTTTTACTATTAGCCTTTTATCTGGGCTTCGCTGCCTTTTACATGTTCTCGCTCTACTTATCCTATGCGGATTACCAAGACTACTCCGTACCTAGTTGGCAGATTCTTTATGTTGATTACCCCCTGAAGGCGATACTGACTTTACCCGTCTGGTATTTTGTATTTCGAGTATTGGAAAACCTTAGACCCTGGAAGAAACTACTGGCCAATCTACTCTTTATGCCCTTCTGGATTAAAGGCTGGCAGCTGATTTACTATTGGATTTGTCGAAATTTTCTGGATGGATACCACCTGATGGGATCCAGCGAGTGGTGGGACATTTACATCCCTGGCCTGTTTTTTACACTGCAGTTTGGCATTTTTCATGCCTGGCATTATCACAAGAATTTTCGGATTACCTCGTTGGCGCAGGCGGAGGCCGAGAAGCTGGCTCTGTCCAGCGAACTCAATGCTCTGAAGGCTCAGCTTAACCCTCATTTTCTCTATAACTCGTTGAACACCATCAGTGCCAGCGTTGGTCCGGAGCAAGAGCATACCCGCCGAATGATTGCCAATCTGAGCGATCTGTTTCGATACCAGTTAGCAGCTAACCGACGAGATCAGGTTCGCTTAGGTGAAGAGATGGATTTTGTGACAGATTATCTCCGTTTAGAGCACGCCCGTTATGGTGAGCGGTTACACTTTAGCGTAGAAACTAATGGCTTGGAGGCGGCGATGGTCCCTCCCTTATTAATTCAGCCCCTGGTAGAGAATGCCGTACGGCATGGTATTTCTCCCAGTGTAATTGGCGGAGAAGTCCGGCTTTTAGCTCAGATATCTGACGGACAATTACAGTTGACCATCTTTAATACCGGCCGACCCTGTGATCCAGCGAAGGTGGCTAAAGGCTCGGGCTATGGCCTATGCAACACCCGCCGCCGCCTTCAACTATTGTTTAACACTGATCTACACCTTAGCTCAAACGATAAAGGCACTACCTGTACGTTTACCATCCCCCTAAAATATGAGTCAGACCCTGTTACTGATCGACGACGAAGCCCCCGCCAGAAAACTACTCCGGGAATACCTAAGCCATTATCCGGAGCTGCACATTCTGGGTGAAGCAGCAGATGGGGTAACCGCCCTGAACCTGATCCGCGAAAAAAGCCCGGATATCGTCTTTCTGGACGTGCAGATGCCAGGTATGACGGGCTTGGAATTACTGGCGAATCTGGAAGAACTACCGCTGGTCATTTTCTGTACGGCCTATGACTCCTATGCCATCAAAGCTTTTGAACTGCATGCGGTTGATTATCTGCTCAAGCCTTTCACTGGAGAGCGGTTTGCCAGCGCCGTCAACCGGCTGCGGGAACGGTTGGATAAGCGCCAGCCCAACGTAGCCCGCCTGGTGCAGCAGCTACGAGAAGAGGCGGCACCTACCCGCTATCCGGATCGGATAATGGTGGACAGGGGGAACAAGTATGTGGCGCTACCGGTGACTGAACTTTTGTACATCAAGGCCGAGGGTGACTACTCTTCGCTGGTGACCAGTGAGCGGACTTACCTGACTTCCTACGGGCTAGGGGAGGCGGAAAAGCGGTTAGATCCGGATCAATTTTTGCGGATTCATCGGTCTACGATCATTAATCGGTTGGGCATCCGGGAAATTTACCGGGAAGGGCATGGCTACGACATCATCATGA
>CALIGP010000120.1 GCA_938021455.1 uncultured Lewinella sp.
AGGAGGAGTCATTGAAGCGGAGTATCTGGCGGAGTACGCCAGTGACCGGACGCATGTTTTTGGCACCGCTTTCCTGGGCCTTACCGTGGAGTGTGCCAAGTGCCATACCCATAAGTACGACCCGATTCTCCACACGGATTACTACCAGCTGACGGCCTTTTTCAACAACATCACCGAGCGGGGGACGGCCAATGGTTACTACGATGAAGCTCCAGTGCCGAATCTGCCGATTGAAAGTCCGGAGTTGGAGCAAAAACTGGCGCAGGTAGAACAATTTATCACCCGCTTGGAGAGCAGGCAGCGGGAACTGGAAGGATCGGGAATTATCGGGGGGGAGGACGTAGTTTTGGAGACAAAAGAAGCGTTACTGGCAAAGGGCCTGGTGGCCCGCTTCGATTTCAACGAGAATGTAGGAGGTAGAACGCTTAGTGGCTTACCGGAGACGGAGGATGGCTGGATGAACTTCAATCTTCCGCCTACCTTTGGGGCGGTTAAGGAAGTGAAGGGGAAAGAAGGTCAGGCCCTGTCTTTTGACGGAGAGAATTACGTTTCCCTGGGCCTGGTGGGTGATTTTGAACACCACGAGGCCTTCTCGGCGTCGGTCTGGATCAAGCACGATGGGCGGGGTGTTACCCGGGCCATTTTTGGTAAGCGAATGGATGAGCTGCTCCACAGCGGCTATGATTTGGTGTTGACGGCCAATAATCAGTTGGCTTTTCGTTTGGCGGGGGTCTGGTGGTCGCCCGATCAGTACCCTGAAGGCTTGCAGGCTTTGGAGGTGCGTACCCGCTCAGCGGTGCCGGCGGGAAGCTGGCAGCACGTGGCGGTGACTTACGATGGATCAGGACGGGGTAGGGGCGTCCAATTATACATCGGGGCGCGGCCGCAGGATGCAAAGATTGTTGTCGATAACCTGGGGCGGAAGACCATCCTGAATGGCAATCACTTCGCCATCGGAAACTGGAACCAGCGGGGACGTACGAGAGCAGGGTTGACGGGCTTTGCCCGGGGCGCCATTGATGGGTTCCGGCTCTACGACCGGGAGTTGAGCCCGGTGGACATTGCGCTGTTAGCCTCCACTGCACCTGCGGCCTCTCGCCCAAATCCTGCCCGTTTTGCCGCTAACCGCTGGCGGAAACATTTGTTGCTGCACTACTCCGCACCTTATCGACGAACGGCTGCCATGCTGGACAGTCTTCGGTCCATCGATCGTACCCTGCCCAGCATGATGGTGATGGAAGAGAAAGACACCATCACCCCCACTTTTGTGCGCCTGCGGGGAGAATATGATCAGCCCGGAGAGCCGGTGAGTCGTCAGGCTCCCAGTGCCCTTCCTCCACTACCAGATGATGCCCCAAGGGACCGTTTAGGGCTGGCGGAATGGCTTTTTACGGATGACCATCCGCTAACCGCCCGGGTAGCCGTCAACCGGCTCTGGCAGCAGGTCTTTGGCCTTGGGTTGGTGAAGTCAACCGCAGACTTCGGTAATCAGGGAGACCTTCCCTCTCATCCTGAATTACTGGACTATCTGGCACTGGAATACCGTAATAATGGTTGGGATACAAAGGCTATTATCCGCCTGCTGGTTACTTCAAACACCTATCGTCAGAGCGGCCACCTTCGCCCCGGAGACGAGAAAGAAGATCCCGAAAACCGCTGGCTGGCGCGTGGCCCGTCGGGGAAACTTACTGCCGAAATGCTCCGAGATCATGCGCTCGCTTCCAGTGGATTGCTTCATGATGAGATCGGAGGTAAATGGGTAAAACCCTATCAACCTCCGGGGCTTTGGTACGAGATGGCCTCTGATATCGGAGAGCCGATTTACCGACCCAGCAAGGGCGCGGACCTCTTTCGCCGGAGCCTGTACACCTATTTTAAGCGAACGATCCCTCCGCCCGATATGCTAACAATGGATGCTTCCGAACGTACCGTTTGCACCGTCAAACGCCAGAAAACCAGTACACCGCTGCAGTCATTAGTTGTGCTCAATTCCCCGCTTTACGCCGAAGCCAGTCGCTTGCTGGCCCAGCGACTCCTACTGGACAAGCAGGGTGGGGAAGAGCTGATTGAGGCGGCTTTCGTGCGGGTAGTTTCTCGAGAGCCCAGCGGCCCGGAGAAAGACATCTTACTAACTATGCTGTCTGATAATACCAACTACTTCAAAGAAGATGCTGGGGCTATCGATGAACTGTTAAGCATTGGCACGGTGCAACCGTCTCCGGAAATAGATCGGATAAGCCTGGCTGCCGCTACGATGATGGTTAGTGCCATTTTTAATCTTGATGAAGCGCAGAGAAAGTAATTCCCAAAGCTCTAACCTATTTCCATGACCGATCCTCTTCACGAAGCAAGACTGACATACAACCGCCGTCATTTTTTCGGTAAGGCGAGCCTTGGCCTGGGAGCCCTGACTTTGGGCTCTTTGCTGGGTTGTGGTAAGGATAAGACCGCTCCTGACTTGCCAGCGGTTATCAAAAACATGCACCTGCCGCCGCAGGCAAAACGCGTTATTTATCTTTTCCAATCGGGTGGCCCGAGTCAGTACGAGCTTTATGACCACAAGCCGCTCCTTCGCCAGCGGCAGGGAGAAGAACTACCTCCGAGTGTGCGTGGAAATCAGCGCCTGACGGGAATGACGGCTAACCAGGGTTCCATGCCGCTGGCCGGTTCTTTGTTTGACTTTAAGCAGTGGGGAAAGAGTCGTGCCTGGGTTAGTAATCTGATGCCGCACGTCGGAGCCATTGCGGATGAGCTATGCTTCATCAAGACGATGCATACCGAGGCCATCAATCATGACCCGGCCATTACCTTTTTTCAGACGGGTAGTCAGCAGGCCGGCCGGCCGAG